>DPKV01000155.1 GCA_003542325.1 Anaerolineaceae bacterium | reverse complement strand
GATCATTTTTGGCGAAATTACCTGCTGGGCGGCGTGACATCATTCCTGGTCTCTTTCATTAACCCCTCCGGCATCGCCTTGTGGAAGACCAGCGTTGGGTATGTCGGAACCAGGTATCTTGTAAATATCACAAACGAATATCAGTCGCCTGATTTCCACTTATCTTCAACCTGGCCGTTCATCGTCTTTCTAATTATGCTCATTGTCGTCCTGGCTTACAGCAAGAGGAAAGTAAATTCAGCCCATTTGTTCACCTCTGCGGCCTGGGCGGTCATGGGCCTTTATAGCGCCCGGAACATCCCTTTATTCGCCATCACTGCCGCTCCGCTTCTCACTGAAGGGTTGGATGACGTATTACTAAATGTCTCAACTCGATTAAAAATCGCCCTCCGGTTTATGGACATCGATAAAAACCTTCAAGAGATGGACCAGCACTTCAAGGGATGGGTTTGGCCCATGCTGACCATCCTCATTGTTCTCGCAGGATTCGTCGCAGGGGTTAATTTTGATATGGACCATGAAGGTTATGGTTTTAAACCGGATGCCTTTCCCGTTGAGGCGGTGAACTGGCTGGAACAAAATCCGCAGGAAGGGAATGTATTCAACTATTTTCCCTGGGGCGGTTACCTGCTCTATCGTGATTGGCCTGATACGCTTGTTTTCATTGACGGGCAGACCGATTTTTACGGCGAAGCCCTCACCCGGCAATATATGCAGGTCCTCTTGGCTGAAGAGGGTTGGGAGTCAGTTTTGGAAGAATACAACGTTGAATGGGCGATCCTGCCAATTGACCAGATTTCTGTACGAATGATTCAACTGGAATTAGGTTGGGATGTGATATATGAGGATGAAACGGCAGCAATCTTGCACAGGTAACCTCCTGTGGTCGTTGATCACTTTGATCCTGATTTCAGTTAAGTAGTGCAAACGTTGGAGATAGAGAAATGTCATTAATTATCAATATCATTATGGGTTTGCTGGTTGGGTTCCTGATCGATTATCTGGCGGATGTTCTGCCATCCACTCACAACATTATCCAACCCACATGTGAAGAATGCCACCAGCCTTTTCCAATCAAGGATTATTTCTTTTCGATGAAATGCCCCCATTGCAGTCACAGGAAATCACTGAGGTCCATCATCGTCCTGGTCAGCATGGTTGTAGTCTGTATCCTCCTCCACTATTTCCCTTTCCACAACCTCGGCTTTTGGGCCACTCTCCCAATTCTCACCTACCTGGGATTGGTTGCGGTGATTGATATTGAACATCATCTGGTGTTGGGAGAGACCACCCTGTTCGGTATTGTATTATTCCTGATCTATGGCGTCGTCCTCCATGGATGGACATCGACATTGGTTGGTGCGCTCGCGGGCTTTCTCATCATGCTTGTTTTCTATTTCCTGGGGATGGCTTTCTCAAAAATCGTGGGGAAACTTCGACACCGTGAAATCAGCGAGGTCGCTTTTGGGTTTGGCGACGTGACGACCAGCGGCATCCTGGGTCTCTTTGCGGGTTGGCCGGTCATCATCGGTGCAATCATACTCGGATTCATTACTTTTACCGTCTATTCAGTTATCTTCCTTTCGATCCTGATCCTGACCAAAAAATATAAAGCGTTTGCCAATGCACTCCCATTTACACCATTTCTTATCCTGGGAATGATCATCATTTATTATTTGTAATGCCGGCAAAGCCAGATCCACTCCACAACCCAGTAGATCGGATGAATTACCGCACTCATCTTGTTTTTCCGATGGGGGATTACTGCGGGAAAAGCTGACCTAAACCTCGTCTGAGAGGACCAATTTATCGCCAACAGAGAAATCTGAAATGCGGGAAGCATGCAGCTCAACAACATATTGTGCGGGCAGCTTGGGAGCNNCGTAATACGGCCGCCATCTTTTCGCGAGCGTTTTGTCAACGATGACCAGGTCTTTATCCAGCCAAAGCACGGCAATGTCATAATTCATAAAGAACATATGAATGGAGGCGTTCAGCTTGCTTTCGGCATTATCAGCAAGGATTATCCCTTGATCCGGCTGCAATTCCTTTGAGAACATCAACCCCAGGAATTTCCGCCAAAATGTATTGCAATTTTTCACGTGAACAAGTGGTTCAGATAAATCAAACTTCGTAAGCGTATGCATGGTTCAGGGATGCCTGGTCTCTCCGGATTGATGCGTCAAGTGTATCACAGGTCATGCACTCAATGAGCACAAGGATGAATTAATCACTTGGGCTTATCGAAAAGAATACCACCTAATTCTTACCCCTTTTCCTCATAGTTAATTGGCTTGATCGGGCGCGGCTTTGATGATTTCTGATCCAGAATATTCGGCGGGTAATAGAAAGCCCGGTGCAGTTGGGCGTTGACCTTGCCGGCATAATGGTAACCGCGGAAGGTTCCCCACTGCTGCAGGAAACGGAAACGGACCACAGGAAAGAACTGCTTCAGAAATACACCTTCCCGCCGGGCTTGCAATAAATCCGACAGGGTAAATTTCACCCACTGGATAAGAAAACGCCAAAACGAGAATTTACTTTCGGGCAAGATCCGCTTGATGGCAATCGCTTCCCGCTGGTAACGTTTATAGACCTGCCGCAGCGTTTCTTCGTGACTGTGAACGACCACCGCCTCCGCCACATACGTGATGGTGCGGCCTGTTTCCATGGCCCAACTGCTCCAGGCCAGGTCTTCCAATCCCGTGAGGGATTCGTCATAGGGGTGCTGCTCCCAGAGGTCGCGCCGGATGGCTGAGTTGGCGTTGTGGGCATAGGGCTGTCCCTGGGCCGGGACGGAATGCTCAGGGAAATAATAGCGGAAGATCTGATGCTCGGAATAATGGTTGGTCTCGCCGCCGATCTGGCGGCCATACGTCAGGGCGACGTCCTCCTTTTCAAACGGCTGAGTGAGCTGCACCAGCCAATCCGGATAAACGGGAAAACAATGCGCGCTGATCATCACGATGATCTCACCCGAAGCGGCTTCAATGCCGCGGTTGAGAGAACGTCCGAAGGTGAATTCCTCGGGCTTGATTTGAACAATCCTGACCGGGAAGCGAGCGGCGATCTCCAGCGTGTCATCCGTGGAACCCGAATCCACCAGGATGATTTCCACATCTTCCTTCAGGGTCTGCTGCTGGATTCCATAAAGCAGCCGCCCGATGTGCTTTCCTTCATTAAAGGCGCGAATCACAATAGAAATGGTCATAGCGTTGGTAATTATAATCAATTATGAGGAAGGCCGCCCTGATATGCGATTCCTAACAAAAGACGCTTTCTTTATTCCGGAAAACGTCTTTACTCATTAAGCAATAGTTTTTAAAAAAGCGGGCGACGGGATTCGAACCCGCGAATATCAGCTTGGAAGGCTGATGCCTTACCACTTGGC
>DPKV01000184.1 GCA_003542325.1 Anaerolineaceae bacterium | reverse complement strand
GGGACAGAGCCCCGCCCCTACACCAAATAATAAGTTATTACCGGTTGTTAAATTTTTCAGGGCAACTATGATCTGAGTCCTGGGGAGAATCTGTTCTCATCTGATTATTCTGATTGAGGTGGTGGTTTAATCCCCCTTGATGATGATCAACGTCTGGCTGCTGAAAGCGTACAACCCGGCCGGCATGTCCCAGCCGTTCAGGATGTGGTCCCGGAGGGCGTAGGCAAAATCGCTCTGGTCCACCAAACGATCATAATCGTCCGTTTCAAAGAAAGGCTGGTAGCGCGCTGCCAGGTAGCTGACCCGCTGCATATCCAGTTTGATCTGCGGCCAGTCATCCTGTGGGAACAGGATCGGGTGGTCTGCCAGGAGGATGATCTCATCCGGCAGGGTGGGCAATAACGCCTGGAGGTCTTTCAGAAAAACCAGGGGATAACTTTCGTCGCGGTATTCATAAGTCCGGTTGGCGTCCCGATGGGTCACATAAGGTGCAAAGCTCTCCCAGGATTCGCGGACCTGCATCTGGAGGTATGCCGTCCCGCCGGCAGGGATGTCCTCAATGGCGACGTCTTTACCGGGTGTGCCGCCCAGAACAAGCTGCATGGTAACCATCTCGCCGTCAAACTCATGGGCAACGTTGAGGTAATAAACGGTGATGGTCTCGCCCAGAAATTCCAGGTTGCGGTGGTAGATCGCCCGGTCGAGCAACTGGAATCCCATGAAGGCCCAGAGGTCATTGACCTCATCCAGGCGGTTGGAGCCGATTCGGGTGATGTGGATATACGACCAATCCACGGTCTTTCCATTAATGTCCTGATAGGGGAAAAGGACGGCCGGTTGTGACGGAACAGGGCTGGCCGTGGCTGTGGGGCTGAGTGTGTTGTAGGGAGTGCGCGTCACTGTGGGCGTGAAAGACGGCCGCGGGGTGATGGTGTTGGCGGGGGTTGTCGTTTGGGTGGGCGTGGGGGTCAGGGTAATGGTGGGCGTGAGGGTTAGGGTCGGTGTATAAGTTGCAGCAGGGTTTTGAGATTTCAACCCGCTGCATCCCGTCGCGCTCACCAGGGTGATGGCAAGGAACAGAAAGATCAGCGGGAGGTTGCGGGAACGGGCCATGGCGGGTTGTGTCTGCTAACTCGGTCGGGTGATGGCTGCCGCACCGTAACCTACCACAGAGGAGTCATCCCCGGTTGACGCGGCGGAGGTGTCGTATTTGAGCAGGGTGACCTGGTTTGCGCCAAGGGCTTTGCAGGCCCATAAGACGGCTGCCATCGGCGCCAGGCCGCAAGCCTGTCCCCGGCCGCTGTCTTTCAGGTCAAAGAGTCGCTCCGGCGAGAATTCGGCCAGGGTGTCCAGAACCCGGCGGTCAAGCTGATGGGCGGTGGATTCGGGGAAGAAGTGGGAAAGGTCGCTGCTGGCGACCAGCAGGCAGGAGCTGTCCCCTTTCAGAACCTCAGCCAGGGTTTGCCCCAGAGCCTTGCTGAGCTGGCGGGTCTGGTCCCGCAGCATGATCGGAATCAGTTCGAACGGGCCATCGAGCGCGACCTGCAGAAAGGGCAGCTCAATCTCAAGCGAATGTTCCTGGTCATTGGCAATGGCGGAAAGCGGCACATTGACCCCGGCGGTAAGGCGGATGTTGATCTCTTCCAGTAGATCCTCAGCCAAAGGAATTTCGCCTAAGGGGGTCTGGTATGCCTGATGTGCACTGGTCAGGATTGGGTAGGGGTAGTATTGGTGCATGGGAGAAATGACCGCCACCCGGTCAAAGTGACGACCCTGGACGGCCTTGAAGGCATAACCAGCAACCGGTCCGGAATAACGGTACCCGGCATGGGGTGCCACCAGGCCAATGACCTCACCGGGAAGGCCGGGCAGGTCTGCGTTGGCGATGCAGGCTTCCACCGTCGCCTGCAGCCGGTCGGGATTACCGGGATACCAGGTGCCCGCTATGGGCGATGGGCGTACGGAATTGATTTTTGTCATCATGGATTAATTCTAGCATATCCACACCAAGATGGCGCTGGATTTATTCGAGCAGAGATCAGTGTGGAATAATGGTTGAGGCTCTTTGGATCAGTTCAACGGGGAGGATAACCCGCTGAGGGGAGAAGGCTGCATTGCTTTCAAGCTGGTCAATCAACGTCTGCGCTGCCACAAACCCCATCTGATGGATGGGCTGGTGAATGGTGGTCAGGGGCGGGTTGTGCCGGAGGCAGCTCGGCAGGTCGTCAAATCCGATCACAGCGACATCTTCGGGAACCCGCAATCCGGCTTCCCTGATGGCCCGGATCGCGCCGAAAGCCGTTACATCACTGGCCGCAAAAAGGCCGTCGAATTGCGTCTGGGAGAGCAGCATTTTAGCCTGTAAATAACCGCCATCTTCGGTGAAATCACCGTAGACGATTCGTTCCTCTGGGAGGTCCAGATCATGATCTTTTAATCCCTGCCGGAAACCGGCCAGGCGGTCCTGCCCGCTGAACCGGTCAATGGGGCCGGTGATGGTCGCCAATTGTTTCCGGCCATTATTGAGCAGATGCTCCGCGGCCAGCCTGGCGCCGGTGATGTTATCCGCATCCACACTGCTCACGTTTGGATTGCTGTTACGGCCGACCTGAACAATGGGTGTTTTCTGGTCAACCAGGCTCTGGATCAGGGGATCGTCAATCACATTGGACGCCACAATGATCCCATCGATCAGACGGTTGTTGAGGATGTTGTTCCGGGTCCGTTTTTCATAGTCGGGATCGACCAGCCAGAGCATCAAGGTGTAATCCTTGGCGTTGCAGGCGGAAGAAATGCCATGAGCCAGGATGCTGAAGAAGGGATCGGTGACAAGGCGGCTGTAAAAG
>DPKV01000075.1:1164-7940 GCA_003542325.1 Anaerolineaceae bacterium | reverse complement strand
GGCATGATCGAAGTCGAACTCCAGAGCATGAACTGGGCTGAATACGTCGACGGTTTTGTCAACGGCGACCTGCCCTTCTTTATCCTGGGTTGGTTCCCGGATTTCGCAGACCCCGACACCTGGCTCTCCCCGTTTGCCTCCTGCATCCAGTCACCCGATAACGGCGTGAACTACTGCAATGAGGAAATGGACGCCCTCCTGCTTGCTGCCGCTTCTTCTTCCGATCCTGAAGAACGCACCACACTCTACGAACAAATCGGCGAGCTTTATGCAGAAGATGTTCCCACCATCCCCTTATTCTGGGAACCCGAATTCGTCACCTATCGTGACGGCGTTGAGGGCGTGGTCATTGGTCCTCCCTTCGAATTCAACTACAACGTTCTGAGCTTCGCTGATGACGCCTCACCTGCTTCCGGCAGTGCAGACACCATCATTATCGGCACCACCGATGAGGTCAACAGTCTCGATGCCAGCGATGCTTACGCCACCCATGACTGGGAAATCATCAAGAACACAGGGGCTGCTTTGTTGTCCTATACACCTGGCACCTCTGAGTTGGTTCCAGGCGCAGCCGCCGATTACCCAACCGTAAGTGATGATGGCATGACCTACACCTTCACCCTGCGGGATAACCTGATGTTCGCTGACGGCACCCCCGTCACCGCTCAAAACTATGTGGACTCATGGGACCGCTTGAACAACCTTGAAGGTCAGGTTTCCGGTTTGATTCAGCTTTATGTCGATACCGTTGTAGCTGTTGACGACCTGACGGTACAATACAACCTGAAGAGTTCCTTCGGTTTCTTCCCTGCGTTAGCCGCAACTGCGCCGTTCGTGGTCACAAATCCTGCTGAATTCCTGCCCGACGCGATCAATCAGTTCCCCGCCATTGTGGATGGGATCGGCCCATATCGCATGGTCTCCCACACACCCGGTGAGCAGATGGTCCTTGAAGCGAATCCATTCTACTTCGGCGATGACGCCCCCATGATCCAGACCGTCATCATCAAGTACTTCGCTAATCCCACCACGATGTCAAACGCCATCGAATCTGGTGCGATCGACATCGCCTGGCGGACACTCGGTCCCGTTGAAGCAATTCGCCTGCAGAGCGTTGAAGGCGTTACCGTTGTTCAGGTAGATGCCCCCGCCCTTCGCTACATGGTGTTCAATCACACCTACACGATCAGCGAGTAAATAATATCGCTTGAAGCATGTCAGGTTTTTTATTACGTCAAAGGATTTTGATCATTATGAAAGAAGGTCAATTGTCCTCTGAGATCAAACCTGAACGAATTTAGTACATGAGTTTGTTACAGCTGAGGGCGAGGGAAACCTTGCCCTCAGTCATATATTATTCCTTACATTTTGGAGCCGTAACATGTCCTCTTCATTACGAAGGTATCTCGTCACCCGAGCCTTGATGACCATTCCAATGGTCATTATCCTGGTAACTTTGATCTTCTTCATTATGCGGGTCCTTCCAGGAGACCCGATCCGCTCTCAACTCGGTCCACGGGTAAGTGAAGAACAGGCAGAAGACTTGCGAGACCGGCTTGGGTTGAACCGCCCATTGATTGTTCAATACTTTGATTTCCTTGGCGATATGGTCACCTTCAATTTCGGCACAGCATTGACTCAGGGTGAACGCCCCATTAGAGATGAATTAGGGGAGCGACTTCCCGCCACCATTGAGCTGACCATTCCTGCCATCACGCTCACAGCAGTCATTGGAATCTTTTCAGGCGCGTATGCTGCTAAAAATCGAAAGAAAACCATTGACTACATCATACGCTTGCTTAGTATTGTCATGTCCTCAATCCCCATCTTTTTCATGGGATTATTGTTTCAAATCGGATTTTCCGTAAAAATACCCATCTTCCCACTTTCCGGGCGGATGGACACCTTGTTATTAACCACTTTTGATTCACCCACAAACTTTTATGTGTTGGACGGATTGATCACTGGAAATTGGCCAGCCTTATGGTCAGCTATCAAACACCTCATTCTCCCCTCAATTACCCTTGGCCTGGCACTCTCGGGTGTGTTTGTGAGGTTAACGCGGGTCAATATGATTGAGATGCTGCAATCAGATTTTATAACGGCCGGTCGAGCCAGGGGAATTGGGGAAAAACGGCTGGTGTATAAACACGCCCTCCGCAATACTTTTATCCCCATTCTTACCCTCCTGGGACTCCAATTTGCTATCCTGCTGGCGGGTGCGGTTTTGACGGAAACAACCTTCTCATTACCTGGTGTTGGACGGTATTTGGTTGAGCGCATTCAATTACGGGATTACACTGCTGTCCAGGCAACCATTGGTGTATTTGCCATGTTTGTTGCTGTAATCAGTTTATTGATGGATGTCCTCTACGCTTTTATCGATCCCCGGATTCGCTACTAAGCGAATATGGAATAAGTTTGAGAGAATTTAAATGAAAAATAAAACGAAAAACAAAAAAGCCAATGAGACATCTCCCGAAACGCCGGAATGGCTTCTCGATCTGGATAAGGTTGGTTTCGTCCGCAAACTTTTTATTGCCAGAAAATGGTATGGCGGCGACTGGTGGTTTGTGACAATCAGTGCCATTTTGTTGGTCTTCATTATCCTGGTTGGTATCTTCCCACAGTGGTTTGCACCTTACGATCCATCTGCAGAAGTTGGACCTTCATTGTTGGCCCCTGGAGAAGCGCCCTCTTCATATGTCCTTGTCGCTCCCATTGCAAGCGGCGAGATCACAGTTCAAGATATCGGCGAGAAAACCAATAACATTGGTTTCATTGTTGGCAGCCCTGCCAGTCAAGCGCTTCGGGAGGTGGTCGATTCCTTGAACAAAGCAGCCCCTGAGCGTGTTCGATATCAACCACGGCAGATGCGTTATGACACTTTGGAGGAAGGCCTGGCAGCACTGGAAGCCGGTGAAATCGATGGTTTTGTGGTCGCACCCGATGTACTTGAAGAAATATTGGACGATTTTCCCACTTTACAGGTGGCAAGTACACTACGAAGTGAGACTTCCAAGGGATTCATCTTTGGAACCAATCAAATCGGCCAGGATGTGTTCAGCCGGATCATCTGGGGAACCAGGATTGCGCTGATTGTTGGTCTCTCTTCGGCCGTAGTATCTCTGGTAATAGGCGTCCCTCTGGGATTGATCAGCGGTTTTATCGGTGGTCCGTTTGATAAAATCATGACAGTAATTATGGATAGCCTGTATTCTTTTCCGGGTCTGATCCTGGCAATTGCCATTGCTGCCGTACTTGGCGCAGGGATTGGGAATATCATCGTCTCGATCGCTGTTCTGTATATACCCACATATTACCGGATTGTCCGTGGTCAGACCCTGGGTGTAAAGAAAGAACTCTATGTGGAGGCGGCCCGCAGCCTGGGTACACCTTGGCAAAAGATCCTGACACGGTACATCTTCCCCAATGTTATCCCTTCCATCGTGATCATCTTCTCAATCAATGTTGGTGATGCAATCCTCACGGAAGCCGGATTAAGCTTTTTGGGTTTTGGTCTCCCGCCAAACACGCCAGACTGGGGTATTGATCTTTCACGGGGTCAGGATTATGTCCGCCGTGCCTGGTGGCTTATCACCTACCCTGGTTTGATGGTGACCCTTGTGACCCTCTCCTTCAGCATGCTGGGTGAGAGCCTCTCCGAAATATTAAATCCCAAATTATCGGATCGATAAGCTTATGAATGAAAATAATATCTTAATGCAAGTTCGTGATCTTTCAGTAACCTATCAAACCCGGTTGGGATTGGTCAGCGCAGTGGACCATGTCTCTTTTGATATTAAAAAAGGAGAAATCCTGGGATTGGTCGGAGAAAGCGGCTGCGGCAAGAGCACCATGGGCAAGGCACTCATGCGCATGATCCAGCCTCCCGGCCGAATCGTTGATGGGAAGTTGATCTTTGAAGATGAAGACATTATGACCTATGACCAAAAACAAATGCAGGATTTTCGCGGCCATAAGGTCAGTATGATTTTTCAGGACCCAATGACCTCCCTCAATCCAGTCCAGCGGATGGATGAACATATCATTGAAGCCATTCAGGTGCACGAGCCGGAGACGTCAACCCAGGAAGCTCTTGAACGTGCCAGTAAACTGGTCGAACGACTTGGCATCCAAAAACGCCGGATGAATAGTTATCCCCATCAACTATCCGGCGGTATGCGCCAACGCGTCATGATCGCTTTGGGGCTGGTCCTCAAAGCCAACCTGATCATCGCTGATGAGGCGACAACATCTCTGGATGTGATTGTTGAGGCGAAGCTGGCAGACCAGTTCCGGGATATTCGTGAAGAATTTGGTGTGACCCTGCTGGTCATCACGCACAATATCGCACTCGTCGCTGAGCTTTGTGACCGGGTCGTTGTGATGTATGCGGGACATGTCGTCGAAATTGGTGAGGTGTATTCCATATTTGATGACCCTCTCCATCCCTATACCCAGGGTTTGCTGCATTCCATTCCCAATATTCAGTTGAATGACAATGAAGAACTCTACAAAATGCAAGGCGAACCGCCAAATCTAACCCACCCGCCAAGTGGCTGTCGTTTCCATCCGCGCTGCCCAAAGGCAATGGATATCTGTGCAAAGTACGAACCCGAATTACAAGAGGTCACTCCGGGCAGGGAAGTTAAATGTTGGCTTTATGCGGACCATTCTGAAAAATCCACACCGACACTTGAGGTAAGACCATGAAAAATCAAACATACAAACCTCTGCCAAATCAAAATGAATATCTTGTTGATGTAAAAAACCTGAAAAAATATTATCCAGTCCAAACGGGATTTTTTGCTCAACTCTTTTCAAAAGACCGGGATTTTGTTCGTGCTGTTGACGGCGTCTCTTTTCAAATACGTCGCGGTGAGGTGTTAGGTTTGGCTGGAGAAAGCGGCAGTGGAAAAACCACGATCGGCCGGGTCACCATCGGCCTGGCTGAGAAAACCGCAGGTGAAGTAAGGTTTGATGGCATTGATCTCTCTCAATTAAATGGTGAGGAATTACGTCAACTTCGGCGCCGTATGCAGGTCATTTTTCAGGATCCAATGGCCTCGCTTAACCCCCGGATGTCTCTTGGCAACGCAATCCGCCAGGGATTGGAGATCCATTACCCGGAAACGAAGGACAATCACCGGGACATGGTCATTGAGATCATGGAAAAAGTGGGGCTCTCGCCGGCAATGTATTTCTATAACAAATTTCCACATCAAATCTCGGGTGGTCAAAGACAACGCGTGGTCATCGCCCGCGCCCTTGTCACTAACCCCGATCTTATTTTGGCGGATGAACCCATCGCCATGGCTGATGTCAGCGTTCGAGCCCAATTACTGGACTTGATGGTTCAATTGAAGAACGAATTAAAACTGACTTATTTATTCATCACCCATGATTTGGCAACAGCCAAGTACATTTGTGATCGGATCGGTGTTCTCTACCTGGGTAAAATTGTGGAGATCAGTGACTTGAGGGAAGTCTATTCACATCCTTTACATCCTTATACCATTGCCCTCCTGGCTGCTGTTCCCGTACCAGATCCACACAAACGCCGCAAAGAAGTCATGCCCAAGGGTGAGATCCCCAACCCCATTCATCCACCATCAGGCTGCCGGTTCCATCCCCGCTGTCCGTATGCGCAGGAGATTTGTTCATTGGAAGAGCCAATATTACGCGAGCTGCGCCCAGAACACCAGGTAGCCTGTCACTTCGCAGAACAATTCATGAAGTGATCTTTCTGGTCTCCGGAGACAATTCAAACTAAATAATTGCCCTCATTACTGGAGGGCAATTTCCATTTAATTCATCAATTCCACAAAACCGGTTACAAAGAAAACTATTGAGCCAGGGAAATGCTTTGACTCAATGTGTTTAATAATAAAACCAGGTGGTCATTGTCCGGGATTGACAAGATCGAACATATCTCGTTATTCAATCCCCAAACATGCACCTTTGCCCGACTCATTTTCTTCATATATTCAGGATAACGTTTCCCTAATGCTGAAAATCGTTCTTCAAGAGGCACAATCCTGTCACCTTCGGCCAATTTGTCACAGAAATAAACCAGTTTGACCTCCCATGGCCGACTATCCGAAGCTGGGTCCAAAATGGTATGCAGGATATGGCCCCGGACGATTTCTGCAACAGCAGGAAAACCCTGGCTGACTAAAAAGGATGCGCCGATATTCCCATGACTGTTGACCAGTTTAAGGGTTTTGATCTTATCCAGGTCATGCAGCAATCCCCCGCGGTGCGTAAGGATAGGATTCACATTGATCCCTTTATCTCTCAACATGACCGCCAGAGCGTACGCAGCCCAGGCGACTTTTATCACGTGTCGGCAGACATTCTCAGGCAGATTCCAATCCTCCCACCAATTCAGGCATTGGGAAAGCGAAGGGGATTGACCAATATGATGGATTTCTTCGAGCTGACTTATCCGCTCCAGTTCATAGTCATGAGAGGGAAATTCAGTTGCGGGTATGGTATTGTTCCGGTTTATCCAGATCGTCCTGTACGAAGCGCCATCCCAATCCAGCAATTTCTCATAATTTTCTTCCACCGCATAACAGAGATTATCTGAATTTAAGCCGGCTTTACTGGGAGTGCGACATCCGCTGCTCGTATGACAATACCAAATATCAAACTGATTGGCGTGATAAACCATCCATCCATCACAGGAAGATTCCTGTTGATGGATGGTGAAGGTGTTTTGGAAATCGGCAAGTAAAGCGGAAGAAGTCAGAAAGAAAGTGGTTTCAGTC
>DPKV01000075.1:0-1091 GCA_003542325.1 Anaerolineaceae bacterium | reverse complement strand
ACCGAGAACATTGATGCTGCGATCCGGGGGTCAGTCCGTGCCATAGACGTGGCGAAGTAGACTGTCTCATAAAATCCAAAAGCGAAACCAAATGCCAGGGCAATAAAGAAAGCCACATATTGATTTGGTGAAATGAGGAACAGAACAATCGAAACCAGAGAAACCACCATGGCAATCACGACAGATTTGCGGTGACCCAATTTATCGGTCTGCCTTCCCCCGAGGATCCCACCCAAAACGATCCCCATACCCCAGACAGCGGAATACAACCCCGCGATCAATGGGGTAATTGAAAAGCGTGACTCAAAAAACGGATTCATGATTTCTGCTACGGAATTGATGATGAGCGAATAAAGCGCACCCAATATGGCCAGGCTAAGAATTTCCTTACGGCCCAGGGTTTTGAAGGCTTTCCATTCAAAAGCCGGGTGTTCTTTCACACGGCCTTCTTTGATAAAAAAGGCCAGCACCAATGCGACCGCGCTGATCACTGCCAGCGACCAAAAAGCATAACGCCATGAGAAATAGTGGGCGAAGAAACCAAAGAAAACGCTGATAATGGCTACACCCAAAGCCCTGCCGCCTACCATCAGTCCCTGGATCGTTCCCTGCTCAGCCTCTGGCGTTGTATCCAGAGCGAGCCCGTCTGTGGCTGTGTCATAAAGCGCCATACCCATCATCAGTAAGAAACCCAATAGGGCATACAACCCAAAGTTCTTGCCTGGGTCAATAAGAGGGACAACAACCAATGAAACAGCCTGGATGGCTACCCCAAACAGGATATAAGGTTTCCGGTATCCCAATCCAAACAGATTAACCCTGTCAGAGAGAATACCCAGGAATATTTTCAACACAAAAGGCAGCATCCCGATCAAACCGATCAAACCGACACCTTTCATATCCACACCAAAAGAAATCAAATAGATTCCATTAAAACCGGTAAAGTAACTCAGAATCGCACCTTGAATGAAATATAAAAGTCCAAAAATAACAAAACGAAACGGTTTATTCATGAATTTACTCCTCCATAAAGACCAGTGATTAAGCATTGAGTATAAATTCAAACTACATCCAGGTCAATAAACAGGACA
>DPKV01000089.1 GCA_003542325.1 Anaerolineaceae bacterium | reverse complement strand
GCGGCAGTCCCAGATAAAGGTTCCAACCAACGGAAAACCCTCCCAGGATCAAAAGGCTGTACCAGATCGGCAGAATGATGTTATAGGCGACAGAGGGGACAATCCCCAGGAGTTTGATGGGAACGCCCACGATCACAAAACCGTAATAGTAATAGTTGATATAAGCCCCGGCAAACCAGGGATTATAGGGCGGGAAGGTCGTACTCTTGAGTACAGCGTTCAGGAACGCGAAGTCCATCGGCTTCTCGCCGCCCTTGTAGGGATGCCACAAGTCGGGGTTGCCCAAGCGGACCAACAGGAAGAACACAAAGGCAACCAGCCCCAGGATTTCCACCGCCAGGAAATAACGCCAGTTCGCACGCAGCTCCTCAACCATCATTTTTCGCTGCAGGAAGATCAACACTGCGGAAAGTACCACCAGACCCAGCAAGACCAGACAGATGGTCGTACGGGTAAATGGCACCCCAAACGACCCCAGGATCCATACCACGAAAGCCAGCACCAGCAAACCCGCCAGTTTGGAAAGCGGGTAACCCCGATCCGCCAATCCGGGCAGGGCCATGCGTACCAGGGGATAACACACAAATCCCAACAACAAAACCAGACCGTAAAAGGCGATCACAGCCAGCGGTTGGGAGGTGTTAAGCAGGCTCTCCCGGTCAAACAGTTCCGACCAGGTGCCGCTTTCCTGCTGTTCCTCCCACTGATCTTCCGGCAGCATGAGGGTATTTTCAGGATCATCCGCTGTTTCCGGATCAATGGCCTGATAATCGGCCGCATCACCGGGGGTAAAGTAGACCACCTGGCTCAGGTCAACCGAACGCAGCAGTTCCCGGACGGCAATCGGATCGTAAGCGTCCGTCTTCTTGAAAATAAGGACCTTGGCATGGTCGTAAACCGTGAAGGCTTCCTCGGAGGCCTGGTCGTTGATCTCAATCGGACCCAGGGTGGGGTTCGAATCAAAGGTCTCGACCAGTTCAAACCCGAGGTTCCCCTCAAACATACCCGGCTCAGCCACGCCATAACACCATTCGATATCCTCGCCCTCCGGGCAGCCCAGCAGGTTCCGGTAATAGAATGTCGTCAACAGGTAACGTTCCGGCACCCGGGTGGTGGTTCCCCACTGCCGGCTGGAGGTGATGAAAATATAATCCGCCTGGTCCAGTTGGGTCTCAAACATCTCCAGTTTGAGTTCGTTATCGGTCCAGTACATTTCAAAGTTCAAATCTCCCCGATAGATCCCACCGGTGTCGCTGTACGCATAAAAGCCATCCGTAGGATAGGGGATCGCATCGTCCCAGGAACTCTCCAGGGCTGGGTTGGGCGCGTGGAGCACCAGTCGGACACCTGGGGAGTTGGTGCTCAAGGTAACGGCAAGTGTTTGCCCCTGTTGCACCGCCAAAGGCTCATCCAAAAGGAAGGTATACGCCTGGCCGCGGATATCCGCTCCTGGCTCAAACGTACCGTTCAACTCCGCTGTGACAGTCGTTCCAGCTTCATCCTGCAGTGCGAGGGTGAGGAGCAAATCCTTCTGACTTGCTGCCCCCATCAAATCCACCAGATAGGGCACCTGGACTTCGGTCACCAGACCGGTCTTCACCACCGAGACGCTCATCGTGTAAGGTGCATCGGCCCGGACGCTCTGCAAAATGCGCACCATGGTTTCCACCAACGCCATCCCCTCGGAAGTGGTCAGGTTTATTTCCGGCGCGCCATTCAGCAGTATGGTGGTATCCCCGCCCAACAAGGTCAGGATTACCACGTACAGGTCACCCTCAATAACAGTGACTTCTGAATCGAGGATAAACTCGTAAGCCACGCCTTTCCAGGAATCACCGCTTGCAGTGAAGGTATTGGTCAGGACCGCGCCACCTAATACCTGGTCCGGCGTATCCGCGCGCGTCAAGGTCAGTTGCACCTGCCGATCGAAGTCCAGCCCGGATTGATCGAGGATATTGGGGAAAGTGATCGAGCTGATTGCGCCATCCGCAACGGCATAAAACGGATAGGAAAAGGGCGCGTCCGCAGTCAGGATGTCCCCGGCCCGGTACGGCATCGGCTGCAGGTACGTCCCTTCATCAGTCTCCATCGAAAGGGTCAGTGCGCCGGGAATGTTCTGATAGATCCAGCGGCTGGCGGCCAGCCTGGGCTGCATGCGGGTATAGATGGAAGAAAAGGCAAACGCCCAGATCGCCGTCGTGAGAACGACAATTATCGTCAGGGCAATGCCGGTGATCCTGATCAGCTTGGGCTTAAGTTTGATGAACCACACCTTGACTGTTTGCCGTGCCGAACAGAGCTGGACCAATCCCCACCCTGCAAACAACGCCAGGGCTGGATAGATCAGGATCTGGTAACGCATGGTGCGGACCCAGGAAAGGGATTGCCAGAGGAAATAGAACCCGGTGAACGTCCACAGCGGAAGATACACCTGCCAATTTCGTTTCCTGATGATCGCCCATCCCATTCCTAAATAGGACAACCAAGCGAACACCCCCAGCGGCGCACCCAGCCCCCACAGAACCAGGTTCTCCAGTGCAAACGTCACCGGCCGTCGGGCCCATTGCAGGGCAGGCGGGAAATCCACATCCCCGGATGCCTGAGCGCGCAGGTTTTGCAAGGCAGACCACCATTCCGGGTTGATCCCCATATTGAAAAAGCCCGGCCCGTTAAACGCATAGGGCTGCGCTACCCGGAACACCAGGAAACTGATCACGGCGGCCACAACCAGGTTGCGGATGGCCGGCAGGATCGCTTTTTCCCGTCCCTCGGTGGGTAAACGCAGGTAACGTACTACTTCCACCAGGACGATGACCAGCGCCAGCGTCACAGCGTTGATCTTGGAAGCCGTCGCAGCGCCTAAAACAACGCCAAACAAAATGTAAGGCGCTAAATCACGCAGGATTCGCTTTCCCTTTTCCAGTTCCACGCTTTCCGAATCATATTCAGGCTCGCTGGGCTTGCGCTCCAACGCCCAAACCGCGGCATAAACCGCCAGGTACGCAAAGGTATTAGTGATGGCATCCACCGTGGCATAATGCGACAACTGAATCGGCAGCACCGCCAAGGCATAGAATACCGCTCCCAGCAAACCCGCCCATTTGTTATACAGCCGCTTGCCGATCAGAAATACCAGCAGGATCGTTATTACATCGAAGATGGCTGAGACCTGCCGGCCTAAAATTGTGATCGTATTGTAATTGTTCTGTCCCA
Organism: Anaerolineaceae bacterium; assembly: GCA_003542325.1. Taxonomy (GTDB): domain Bacteria; phylum Chloroflexota; class Anaerolineae; order Anaerolineales; family Anaerolineaceae; genus Brevifilum. The sequence goes on along the minus strand of DPKV01000089.1, from coordinate 5,677 downwards.
ATGCTTCACCCAGATAACGCACGATGAAGATCGGCAGGGTGCCGTAAACGAAGAAGGTATGCCCGACATTGCTGGGGTTCAAGGTCGAATTGGCCGTGTCGAAGTACCCGCCATTTTCAAGGGGGGTGATATGCGACTGGACCAGGCTCAGAAACCGCTCGTCAGGGTGCAGGTGCTGGTCTTCATCCCAATTGACGCCGGTCAACCGCAGGTACGCTCCTGAGGCCAGGGTGACGATCAACGCCGCGATCACCAGAAGGTTGCCCCACTGGAAGCGAGGTTTAGTAGCAATGTTGTGAGGTTGTCCGCTCATTAAGGCGTCACTCCTTGTGTGGGAGGTACGAAGAAGGTCATAAAGTCTTTATTCGCGACCTTTGAGTCAACCTGGGTCAGGATTCCGTCAGGATAAGTCTCCAGAAGTAGCTGCATATTCTCGCCGTCATTGACATTGACAAAGAACAATTTAGCCCCAGGGATTTCCGCCGTGGCCGGGATATTTTCAGGCAGGATGGCAAAATCGTATCCCGTATACCCGGCATTGATCGCCACCAGCCGCGAATCCACCCAATGCGGATACCCAACAACATAAGTCGTTTCAGGCGTCCCCATGGTATCGATGAACAGTTCAGCCATCTCACCTAATTCGGTGGTGTTCCAGGAGGAGGCTTTGTAAAGCGAATAATACTGGTTAAAAACGAGGTCATAGTTATTGGCCCCTGACCAGGTGACCAGCAGGAGGACAATCAGCGTGACGAGTATTTTTCCGATTTTCCCGCTCGTGTGGGTCCGGATCGAGCGCAGGATCGTCTCAAAGGCCAGCCCGATCACCACGAAAACGGGGACCACCGCCCCTGCTGTCCGATTGAGGCAGGGGTTCTCATTGGGATAAGCCAGCGAAAGAATGGAAGGCATCATCATCATCGGGATGGAAACCAGCAGGAACAGGTCCATCCAATTGCGCTTGCGGATATACCGGATCAGCAAGGCTGCGATACCCAGGAAATACAGCGCGCCGGAAACGACTTCCAGCGCCGGCCGGTTCGGGACGGAATGCGCCCAGATCACACCGTTATTCCAGAAGAACATCATGCTCGCCTTCCAGAAGTTCCGGAGGAAAATCAGGACCGGCGCTTCCTGGAAGCCGACTTCCATCCCCGTCAGCCGTGAAAAGGCTCGATAGGCAAATAACTGCGGGTTCGCCAGCCAGTATCGCAGCAGGGGGATGAAAACCACCAGCGAGACAAATGCGATCAGGATCAGAGCAAACAGCGCCTGCACCCTTTTCCCCCGGGCAGGCCGGTGCAGGATATAGATCAAAATGCCAATCACCACAAATATCGGGACGATCCGAAAGGGCGTGTACCCGTGCAGTCCCAATCCCAAAAACAAACCCGTCAGCAGGATATCGTTGATGTTCTGCCGCCGCAGCCCCCGGATCATGAAATACATCACCGGCGCGACGAACAACGGGTAATACGGAATCCGGAGCGCCAGCCGCGTGAAGAGCAGCGGCCAGTAAGCGATCCCTGCAAACAAGGCTGCTGCCAGTCCCACCCATTTATTGCCCACTTCCTTCCCCAGCAGGTAAATGAAAAGCAAGGTGACCAGGTTGGCAAAGACAGCCACCGCTTTCAGGTTCAGGAAGGAGACATCCAGGTTAAAGACAGCCATATAGGCTGCGGTCAGGTAGAAGTGGATCACCTCCCGCCCGGTGTTGCGCGGGAAATACACCGGCCTTGCGCCATTCAGCACATCGTTGATATCGAGTAATTTTTCGGCCTGGTCCGAAAGCATCTCAGGTGGAACCGAATCCAGCCGGTAATAGTTGAAAAACAGGATCACAGCCAGAGCAGCCAGCACGATCAGCGTCCAGCGGGTGATCCTGATCTGCCAGCCGCCCCCTTTCAGTTGTCCCCAAAGTGTCGTAAAACTGAATGGCCTGTCGGCTTTCTTCTCTCTGAATGCCAGGAAAATGAAAGCCAAAGAAAGAACCCAGAGGGAGGTGTTGAGAAATCCAAACTCACCGGTGCCAAACAGCACAAAAGCAAACACCGCCAGCACAGTCCCGATCAGGAGGTATTGGGTCTTAACGGTCATGCTGAGGGTTCCATCCGCGTCCGGCTTTGGCGCAGGCAGGTGCCATTCCTTGCGGATCAGCGCGACCACCAGGCAGCCCAACGCTCCGGCATACAACACCACACCGGGCCAGGGCGTCCGATTCAACGAGGGTTCCAGTGTCAATTGGGCGATCAAGGCCAGGACGAGGGCAACCACCGTCAACCAGGGAAAGGTTTTCCGTTCCTCCGAATCAGGTTCCGGTTCCAGCATTTCCTGATCTTCAATTTCCACCGTCACATTATCTCTCGACCAGAACTTAAGGCGGGAGACAAAGTGGTCCCAAATGCTGGGTTCTGTGACCGGAACAGGGTTTTCGGGATTTGTCATAAGATTTCTCTAATTACTCGTGATAAATTCGGAAAATACACAGCGTTTGACAATTGTCGGAAAAATCATACTCCAGAGCCAGACCCCTGACAACCCCGATGCCGCTCCAGAGCTTCTCAGTTCAGATCACATCACCCGGGCAGCAAATAAATAACCGATTTCCTCGTGGACGATGTTTTGCTCCCAGGAGACGGTATACCCAACCGATTCAAGGAAGCGGATCAACTGGACATGCGTATGATCGACATCCACATTATGGTATTCCATCACAATTCTTTGAATCTTCATCAGGAATTCGATCGGCGCGTTCATCAGGATTTCATATTCCGCGCCCTCACAGTCCAGCTTCAACAGGTCAACCCGGTCCAATGCCTGTTGGGATAAGACATCCGACAGGGTGACAGCGTGGACTTTGATCTGCCGGGTTTTCCCAGGTTCCACCACCACTTCCCGGCTGGAAAACTGCAGCGGCTCCCCAACCGACAGGTCCAGCGTCAATTCCCCGGCCTTCCCCCAGATGGCCTGCTGGAAAGGAAATATATTTACCATCGCATTCTGCTCGAGGTTCTCATTCAGGAGCAGAAACGATCCCGGATAGGGTTCAAAGGCATAGACTTTCGTTTCCGGCCGTCCAAAGGCGGCATAAATGCTGAAATCGCCGATCCCCGCCCCGATATCCACCACCGTCCACCCATCCTGCACCGGAACGCCATAGCGGGTATAGAATTCATCCAGAAACGTCTCCTTCACCGCCCAAACGTCCATCGCTCCCCGCACGGTCAGTACAACCGGGGATCGCCGCAGTTTTATCAAATGCTCACCGTTGGCCCTGGGCCGCAGGAAAAGCGGAATGATCTGGGGCCAGTTGCGGAACCCACCGATGATCTTGAAAATTGAACCGGCATAATAGAGCCATTGATGCAGTTTTTTCATAACCGTCTCCGAGCGATAAAGAACGAACAGATCCCTTCCTCTGAACGGGGATCATCCATGAATTTCCGGGTCATGGCCCAGGGAACCGCTAAATTCCAGCGTTTCGGCACGAGGATCCAACGGCCAAACAGCTTCTTTGTGATCCATGAGGGTAAACCAAGCGGGTGTCCCCATTCCAAAATATGCAGCGCTTTGGGTGGGAAATAATCCCAGGTTTCTTCAAGGTCAAACCCGGCCAGGTCCAGGCGGTCCATCCAAACCGCGGGCGGATCAGTATGTGCATGACGGGCAATCCGATTGAAGAAACGTCCATAAGCCGCGCCCCATTTCTTCAAACCCAACCCCTCCAGGAATTGTCTTCCCCAAAGCATCTCCGGGTACCGGTGATTCGGGACGCAGAAAACAAACTTCCCGCCCGGTTTGAGGATCCGGGCCGCTTCCGCCAGTACAGGGTCAATATCCGGAATATGTTCCAAAACCGACGTACTGGTCACGCTGTTAAAGCTGCCGTCCGCATAGGGGATATGCGCCCCCTCCCCTAAAACCAACTGTTGATACGCGTCTCTTCTGCGAGCCTCTTGCATTGGGGATACCCAGGGGTCCAGCCCCACGTCCGGTTTCTCCGCAAAAGCGACTGAAGCAAAATGCCCATCGCCGGAACCCAGGTCAAGGATCGGGCGCGGCAGGTCGATTTCCTTATAAAACCGGTCTTCAACCGCACGCAGGAAACCGCGAAAGTAAGGCAGGCTGGAGAGATGCCGCCAGAGAATGGCATCAAGTTCTTGACTGTCCATGTTGTTCCAATAATCCTTCGTAAATCGCCTCATACGCGGCTGCGACGGTCTCGGGCGAATAGGTAAACGCCAAAGCCGCTATTTGATCCGGTGCAAACGGCCGGTCATCCTCCAATATCGAGATGATGGCTTCCGCCAGAGCGGCCGCGTCCCGGACGGGGACAATCTTTCCCAGGCCGGTGGTCAACACGGGCTGGCGTACCCCGGGTAAATCGGTGGCGACTACAGGCGTACCGCAAACCATCCCTTCCACCTGTACCATCCCGAAGGATTCCGTGGTATTGACACTGGGCAGGACCAGGACATCACAGGCATGGTAAAAGGCCGCCAGGTCATCGTCGGAAACCCGGCCCAGGAAGGTCCACTGAGCGCCAAGCTGTTCGACCCGCGGTAGAATCCGATCCCGATAGGCGGCTTCTCCCGGCACATTCTCATATTCGCCGGCGAATAACACCCTCGCCTCCGGGATTTTCGCCAGTATTTTCGGCATGGCGTCCACCAGGTATTCCACGCCTTTCTCAGCTGTCAGCCGGGCTGCCATCCCAATCACCCGTTGTGAGGGCAGGATTGCATGGCGCTCCCGAAAATCCGAGATGTCTTTTTCCGACACCGGGCTGACCTCAATCGGTGGCGGGACGACTTTAAACTTATCCATATACCGTTTCAGGAATGAGGAATGTTCCGCAAAATCCATCGTGTTATGTACAACGACATCCGCCTGGTTGGCTGAAATCCGGCTGGACCAGCCCACCGCCCATCCGGCCAGTCTGGAAATCAACCCCATCGGCATTTCCACGGTGCAATGATAGGTCAGGACAATCGGTAGGTGCAGCTTTTTAGCCTGCCAGACAACCAGTGCGGCATCCGCCTGGGGAACGTGCAGGTTGACCAGGTCCGCTTCCCGGAGTAACCGCCGGGCTGTTCCGGAGAACTTCGGCATAACGACCCCTTTGGAAAGCCGGAAAGCCACCGGAACACGAATGATCCGGATCCCATTTTTCCATGTTTCCAGGGGTAAATTGCGTTCAAACTGTGAGGTCAGGATGGTCACCCGGTGTCCGCGTGCGGCCAGCGCTTCAGCCTGCCGGACGGCATAGACTGTCAGGCCTGACTTATAGGGTTCATAATAGGTCAGAACGATCAAGATCCGCATAAGCTCACCTGGACGCTGGCTGGTTTTTTGGCCGGTTGACCGCGCGGTGATAGAGGTCCACGACTGCCTGCCCGCGCAGCCGCAGTCCAACCAACCCCATGATATTCGTAAAAAGGAAGGCCATGGCATGGATCACAATTGCATGGGTGAAAGCTATGCCGGAATCTACGCCTAACAAGGCAAAAGCAGCGACCATCACTCCCTCAAACACCCCCAACCCAGCGGGTACAGACGGCAGTGCGCCGCCAAAAGCCCCTGCGCTGAGCACAAAGATCATCCACCAGAACGGGGGTTGAGGCTGCAGGCTATTGAATACGACAAAATTCTCGCCAAAAGACAGGAACCAGGACAA
>DPKV01000142.1 GCA_003542325.1 Anaerolineaceae bacterium | reverse complement strand
GCCCACGGCTTCATTGAGAACATGGACCAGACCCGCCTCCAGCCGCGAGGGGTGTTCCGCCGGCAGGCCAAGGTCCTGGGCAATTTTATCCGCCGTTTTGAATCCCACGCCATAGATATCCTGCGCCAGTTGATAGGGGTTCTCCTGGACCACATCCAGGGCGTCGTCCCCGTAAGTCTTGTAAATCTTCACCGCCAGGTTGGTACTGACGTTATGGCCATGGAGAAAGAGCATGATCCGGCTGACCTGACGCTGGCTGTCCCACGCCTCGACGATCTTCTCGAGCCTGTCCCCACCGATTCCGGGAACCTCGCGCAGCCGGCCTGGATCATTCTCGATCACCCGCAAGGTGTCATTCTTAAAATGCTTCACAATCCGCCGGGCCAGTTCAGGGCCGATCCCCCTGATCAGTCCTGAACCCAGATAATGTTCCATACCGGCCTGTGTATCCGGTAATAATTTTTCAATTGAACTGACCTTAAACTGGAGTCCGTGTTTGGGATGGCTGCTCATTTGCCCCGAAAACTCCATTCTTTCTCCAACCGCAACCTCGGGCAGGTTGCCCACCACCGTCAGGAGTCCTTCCAGGTCAAGGCCTGGCATTCGTTCGCCAGATTCGCTTTCAGGTCTGACTCGTAATACGGAATAGCCGTTTTCAGGGTTATTGTAGGTTATTCGGACGATTGTGCCAGTGATGCTAACCATAAAATGAGTATAACGGAATTTTCTCATTCCAAAGAGGCATTTACCGAAACCCTTTCGAGGATTCTTCTGATACCGGAGTACCGTATAATAAAATTACACCTTCAGTTGGAACAATGGGGCGAACCTTGTGACCTTTCCTATGGAAAATGTAATCTACAAAAAGCCGGAGAGATTCTTATGAGAACCAGCCTGTCCAGTTTTTTATATCTTAATTATTCGCTCAATGAGGCCATTCAACATATCGCCATGGCCGGATTCGACGCGGTCGATATTTGGGGCGGCCGTCCTCATGCTTACCGGAACGACCTTCACGAACACGATATCCGCTCTCTTCACAACCAACTGGATGATTTCGGACTCGAAATCGCTTCTTTCATTCCCGCCCAATGTGATTTATGCAGTCCCCACACGGCCATCCGGATGGACGGCATCCGGGACATCCAGACATCCATTGAATTGGCAGCCAGGTTGGAGGCATCCATCATCAGTATCCTGCCGGGGCATAGCCTCCATCACCAATGCCCGGATGAAGGATGGGATTTGCTTGCGGATAGTCTGGCGAGGATTGGTGAATTTGCCGGCCATTATGACGTCCTGCTGGCGATCGAACCGGCTGATAAATATGCATCCGACCTCATCAATACCACCGTACAAGCCATGGATATGATAGACCAGATCGGCTGTGACAATTTCGGCGTTGTTTTCGACACAGGGCATGCATTAATCGCCGGTGAGGACACGGACACAGCAATCCGCGCCCTGGGAGACAGGTTATTCCATATTCATTTGAGCGACAATCATCGGGAGCGAGATGAACGGTTGATCCCGGGAAAAGGTCGTTTTGATTTTCAGACTCTCATTGCTACACTGAAATCAACCCAATTCGAAGGTTTTCTGACCGCAGAACCAGGATGGCAATACACATTAGACCCAGATTCAGCCGCGATTGAAACCCGGGAATTTCTGGAATTTATTTTACAAGAGTAAACTTCGTCTTTATGGCTGGTATGGCGGCCAGGGGATCGTTAATGGCAGCGAGAACCCGTGTTTTTCAACGGTGTAGATCACGCCGGAAGAGGGCTGGCTGCAGGTCCCATCATCTGTCACTGTGTAGGTGGTGATGTATTGGTTTTCGAATCCAGCCGTCCACCACATATAGGCCCCATTCTGGCAAACCCAGGCTTCGATCAGGTATCCCCGGTCATCATCCTCGGTCATCCAAACCTCGGACCACGAAATCGTGACCTGGTCACCGTTGCGGTAAGCTTCCACCCACGGGGGCGGGCCGTACATATTCGACCCAATGCTCTGTAAATCCAGGTCCTTATACAGCAGATCGGAGATGTCCCCGGTGATGTCCACCACATAGGGGGATACCCAGCAGTGATAATTGAGCTTATCCCACCTGACATACAACCAGTCACTGTAGAGAAAACGCCCGTGGACCACACCGTGATCCCCTTCGTAAAGGTCTGCCGCATGGATATAGGCCTTGGAAGGGCCATACCGGCAGTGCGCAGCGGCAACATTAACGACAACATCCGGGAAATCGTAGGTTGGGGTCAGGGTCATGGTTGGCGTTGCTGTGATCGTGGGCGTGGGCGTCTCAGTCGGCATTTGGGTAACCGTTGGGGTCATCGTCACGGTTAAGGTCTGTGTCCGGGTCGGCGTATCCGTTGCCGTGGGAGTCTCAGTGACCGTCGCTGTCTCCTGCCCCAACACAGACTGCCCTGCCTCCGCCAGATGGGTACAGGCGGATATTATCATTAAAGCACCAATAATAGACAATCCTACTATTGAAAACCTGAGTTGCCTTGACATGTCATGAGTTTACCGCAATAAAGAGTAAAACCAGACTAATACCAACCCGGATATCGCCAGTAAAGCCAAAATCCTTGAAATCCTTATCCCCGCAGCAAGCTACGGGGCATTACAGAATTTCATCCTTCGGGACGGATTTTGCTGGACATTCTCGCAGAAAGCTGCGGCAACATTCCCATCAAGAATCACCTGTTTTTCACGAACCTCATAGGTGTAAGTCATCCCATAGGCTTGAATGATGATCAGATCCCCATAGAAAAGAGAACCGATCTCCACAAATGAGCCTGGCATTCCGAAAGAAGTTACGTTATGCGCCGTCAATACGGTATTGCCTTCCCAGGTTGGGTAAGCGGAACCCTCCAGGTGACCGACTTGTTGGCTCAGCCAGGTGACATCCCAACTGCCGTTGTTGAACGGAACAGTTGTGATATATGAATTGACATATAAATCCGGGATTTTCAACCACATGCCAGTCGACTGATACATTTCTTCAATTGATTAATGAGTCTCCTGAAAAAAGGGNNTTTATGCTTTTTTGAAGGTCTCATCCCACAAAACGCCTGAAATTGTACATGTTTGTGGAGCATCAACAAGGTCTTTTTCAATTAAGCGACCTTTTTTCAGTGGAGTCATTAATAAATTTTCCCATCTCTATATTCTCCAGCGAAAAATGCCTGAACTGCTTTTTTACCTGAATCATACAAAGCCTGGTAAACCTTATCATTCGGCTTGATATTGAAATTCGTGGAAGAGACTCCGCAGTCCCCAATCCGGATCGTCCGCTGCTGATCCAACTTTCCGGGTACCTGGGTGGTCAGTGGGTAAGTGGAATAGATATTTGCAATTAAAAGGTTAATATACTCGATCAATGATGATGGGTTTTTCCATTCCGGTTTCTCCTTATCTTTCTCCGGATAAAGGTAGAGACCCAGCGTGCGCCAATTTACCCTGGGTTGGCCGGATAAATATTTCTCAATTCCATCAGGGCGGTCAAACACATCCACGGGATAATTATTAAACAGACCGCCATCCACATACAAGTCACCCTTTCCAAACGTTTGTCCATCAAAGTGCAATGCTTCAAAATATAGCGGAATGGACATGGACATCCGGATTGCATCAGCTACTGCCACATCCGGCGTGGACTCCACAGACATTACCTCTGCACAGTGTTTGGTCATATTGGAAACCACCACATACAGATCACGATAACCCATTTGTCTGAGATCAGCAAAAGTCGCATCAGGATTTCCCTGAACATATTCAGCGATTAATTCTTTGATCCAGTTGTAGAAATATTCTGAAGAATACCAGCCAAAGTTCTTTAACAATCGCTGGGAACAGGTCGCTACCTCCAGCCGGGTCAGGATCGAAACCGGTTGGTCCTCAGTACGCGCCTGGGGTATCCGGGAAAAATCCAAAGTATCAAAAATGGATTTGATCTCTTTCGCCGGTAATCGCAGGCTGACCATCAGGGCTGAAATCGCCCCAACCGAACTCCCAGCAACCCGCTGGATCTTCTCCATGAGACCTAAACGCTCCAATTCTTCCACCGCACCCAGGTAAGCTATCCCGCGAATGCCCCCGCCCTTAAATACAAGATTGCGGTAGTTCATTCTCAATACTTTACGGTTGAACCAGTTTTTGAATTTTTGAAAGATTTTTCTGTTCTTGGAAGTGTTTTCAGTCATTGGTTGTGTTTTCTTTCCTTTTAATAACTTTCTCTTGTTTGATAACTTCTCTTACAAATTTCACCAATCCACTGGTCCTCTTTCAAAGCGATGTTTTAACCGTGGAAGGACAGTTTTCTCCCAGACCCGGCCAAAATATAGACAGGCTTCCTCCCACTCACCCCCCTTCCCCCAGCCATCATGGACTATCGTTACCCTAGTCCCCTGCGGGATTGGCACAGACGCTACGGTTACATGGGTGTATTGTGCTCGCGGACAGTCAGCAGGCTCGGGGGCGCATTCCAGGTGAATAAGAGCATATCCATCGGTTGGAACGCTAATATTTGGCATCCCTCACCACCCCGCAAGCCCTTAGGGGAAGATAAAACAAAATACATTTCATAAGCCCCGCCGGAAACCAGGTCGATTTTTCAGTCAGGTGCAAAAAAGTTTTCGCTCCTTCTTCAGTCGTCCAGGCTTCCCAGACTTGCCGCAAGTCCGCTGGCACAATCACATCCGCTATTATTTTTCGGAGCATGAATCACCACTCCTTTGATACTATTTTTCAAACCCAATTATGACTCTACTGAAAAAACGACTGG
>DPKV01000035.1 GCA_003542325.1 Anaerolineaceae bacterium | reverse complement strand
TTCGGTATTTGCACGTTGATGGCAACCATGCCCGGCCTCCCCATGTTTGGCCACGGCCAGATTGAAGGGTTCGCGGAGAAATATGGGATGGAATATTACAGGCCGTACTGGGATGAGGAACCGGATAATTATCTCATTCAACGCCACCAGCAGGATATCTTCCCACTGCTGAAGCGGCGCGAGTTATTTTCCGGGGTCAACGAATTCCTGTTATTTGACTTTTTTACTGGTGAAGGCCGGGTTAACGAAGATGTCTTTGCCTACACTAATGGTTCCGATCATTCCCGGGCTTTAGTTATCTACCACAACCATTTTGGCTCCACAAAAGGCTGGATCAAGGCTTCCGCCAGTTATCTCAATAAAACCTCCGGTGTGCTGGAGAGCCAAACCTTACATGATGGCCTTTGCCTGCATCCGGCCCAGAACCGATATGTGATTTTCCGCGATACTCACAATGGTCTGCAATATATTCGGCCAACAGAAGAAGTTCGGGATAAAGGGTTGTACTTTGAACTCGATGCTTACCAATATCATGTCTTTATGGATTTCAATGAAGTCGATGAAAATGATTCGGGCCAATACAGTCAATTAGCCGGGTATCTGAACGGGAGAGGTGTGCCCAGCATCGACGAAGCTCTCAAAGAATTGATGCTAGCTCCTGTTCTTCGTCCCCTGCAAAGCCTGGCTTCACCGGATATCTTAAAAGAACTCTTCAACGCCAGGATAACGAAACCAGACCATAAACTATCGGCGGATCTTTTAAACATCCATCAGGAGAAGTATCGATACCTGATCGAGTCACTCGAGAAATTCACGAACTCCAAAACAGATGTTGATGCCATCGTGCGTGAAGCCCAACGCGGCCTTGAAGCCATCCTGAAATTGCCGATGTTTGAGGATCGATATCCATTCCCAGGTTCCACAAATTACCAGGAAATGCTCACCTACGTTCAGCATAACCTGGCTTCTTACCCCTTCGTCTGGTATCTCCTCATCCTTTGGAATGATCTCCGCTTGATCGGAAAAGTGATCACAGACAAGCCTGAATACACCGAGATCAGCAGAGGCTGGCTGGATGAATGGGGCATTCTCCGTTATCTGGAACATGTCTTGATGGATTCGGGCTTGGACACCGGTCAGGCACAAAGCGGGATGACTATCCTGAGGCTTTTAACCAGCCAGCAGAACTGGATTGACGGAAGTCAACATAAGACTGCCCTTTCTCTAATCGAAGGGTGGCTTTCCGTTGAAGAAATCCGGGCTTTTCTGAACGTTAACCGTTTTCACGAGAAACTTTGGTTCAATAAGGAGGCCTTTGAATCAATGCTTTGGTGGATGATGACGATCGGTCTGGTTTCCAGAGTTGCCGTTCCGAACATGAGTCTCACAGAGGCACTGGAAGATCTTCTGGATGCTTACCACCAGATGATGACACTGCGCGTGGCTGAAGAGAATTCAGAGTATCAGTTGGAAAAGCTGCTGGAAGGATTAAAGTAAGCGTTTTTATCCTCAGCAAACGTCTGCATCCGCTGGTATCGTTCCAGAAATACGGTATCGCCGCGCAGGCCTGTCCTTTGGTCCTGGACTTTCCTGAGCAAAGCAATTGCTTTCGCTTTCAGATCGACACCGGCCACCTGCTCTGTGAGCCAGACGGCCTGGGCGGCGTACGCGATATTATTCTGCGGTTCAATCCGGTGGAAACTGTCAAAAAACCAACCACATGAAGTGAAGATACGCTGCCGTTCAAATTGTGCGGCCAGCAATTTGCTGATATTTTCTTTCTCCCCGTTTGTCAACGACTGTTTGATGTATCTTTCCAGGAGTTCATTCAGTGAGATTTCACCTAGAAAGACATGGATATAATCGTTCCGTAATTGCCATTTCAGGCGAGTATACGATGTCATAAAGCGCTGATATTCCTCATCTACGTCTTCGGCCAGTTTCTCCAATCCCCATCGAAGGGGTGCTTTCCAGGATGCACCCGGTGTACAGTCACACTCGCCCATCCAGCGAACAATCCCATGGTGACAACTCCATGATGTATATTCATTCAATTTAATAAATTTACTGGGCTGATGATCGCGTAACCACAGACCGGGATAGGTGATCTCAACCTGACGACGATGCAGTGCGCCATTGAGCATATGGGCCAGGAACTTATCCCTGTATGTCTTGTGATGGCCATATAATTCCCCATCCGAAGCAATCAGTTGTAACCGATCCTGCCCATCGGAAGACGACATAAACGAAGGCATTACCCACTGCTCGACGAACTGGTCTGCATTGCGAGTGGCATCGTTTTGAAAGCTGACGGAAGTGCTTAATCCTCTGTTATAAAGAAAGACGATCATCGGGTCACGGTCACCTGGTAGAGCAACCCAATAGGGCTCATCGCCGGAGATGGGCTCCTGCGCCTCAACCTGCCAGGGTGCAAGAATGGTGAATTTAATCTGGTTATCCGCCAGGTCAACCAGCGTTTCCATATCGACTGCGGTCTCCGGCAGCCACATTCCTAATGGCATATGGCCAAACCGATGCTGAAAATCTGCGATTCCCCACTGAATTTGGGTTATTTTATCTCTTTTGTTAGCCAATGGCAGAATAATATGGTTATACGCCTGCGCCATACCATTGCCCACCCCATACTGTTCAAAATTCAATTTCTCTTGTGTGATGATAGCCTGATAAGTATGGGGGTCATACTCTTCCATCCAATTTAGTAAAGTCGGCCCAATGTTAAAGCTGACTTTCCCAAAATTTCCCAAGTCCGCATTAGGTAAGTAACACTCAGCGTGGATCCGTTCGTTCCAGTTGCGATACGGTTCGGCGCCCTGTTCATCGGGGATATGTCCGGACAATGGATCTTCCCTCGGAGGTTGGTAAAAATGAGCGTGAACGCAAACTGAATTTAATCCCATTGAATTGGTGTTCTCTTTCTTTGATTTTTCATTGTGCGCCAGTTTTTTCTGAACGCTTGACCCTCAAGATAGCCCAACCGCTGGCTCATCTTTGCCGGGAGGAGGTTGAATATCCGTGGCAAAACATCCACATTGGCTGTCCGATTTGCCGCCAGGTAGTCCATCCAAAATACCGTTGTCGGAAAATTTGGTTTTACCATCTCCATCAATTCTGTCAAGACATTAAGAACAAGGGGTGATGTATTAATAAAATGGCGTTTGATCTGTATGGCATTGAGGATCAAAGTGCAGATTTGTCTGAATGTGAGAAATTCCGGGCCACCGATTTCAATCGTCTGGTCCACGGTATCCGGCATATCCAAAGACCAGGCCAATATGGTCACCAGGTCCTCAATCCAAATCGGTTGTAATAGAGACTCGCCCTCATTGGAGAGCAGTACAAAATATGGAGAAATTTTCATCAACACCGCCAGGCTGGTGGTGAAATGATCCCCTTCCCCATATACCAATCCTGAACGGAAGATGGTGTAGGGAATACCCGAATTGCGGATATGATGTTCCGCAATGGCTTTTGCCTTAAATAAGGGGAAAGCTGAAGCCCGATCAGCGCCAAGATGGCTCAGATAAAAGAAACGATCGATCCTGGCCTGTGCCGCAGCATGAACCAGGGCCTGGGTTCCTTTAATATCCACCTCAGTTAATTGTGCCAGGCGGCCTTGCGTTTCAGCCCCGGCCAGATGAAAGATTACATTAACGTCCTTCATGGCCGCTCGAAGGCCCTTCTCGTCATTAAATCCAGCCACTGCCACATCCAAAGGCAAACCTTTGGGAAGGTTTGGCGTCACTTTCGAAGGGCGGATGAGCAGTTTTATTGGATAGCCCAGAGATGAAAGGTGCCGGATAAGCATATTACCAATAAATCCGGTTCCTCCGGTGATTAATATCATAGCAGAGAGATTATAGCAGATTACACTGTTTTATTTTGGCACAACCCTTGCAATACAATCAACAGATCATTGTTCACTTTTAAAGAAGGCTGATATGCGCAAATCAATTCAACCCATAGGTTTTTCATATTTTTCGGCACCTGAATACCTGATACGCAAAAGAGTTGAGACCTGGTTCCCATTAATTACCCAATTTGGGGGCACTCAGGTCATACTTCCGGCAAGCTTTTCACGCGCAATTCCAGAAGATGTCTTCCAGAGTGCAAAAGATCACGGTCTGGAACCTATTGTACATTTCACATCAGAGCTGCCTTTAGCCCGTAAATTCAATGATCTAACCATAATTCTGGATTCTTATGCCCGATGGGGTGTTCAATATATAATATTGGGAGATAAGCCCAATACCAAGTCCGCCTGGCAAGGAACAGGCTGGCAATATGATAACCTGGTTGACCATTTCCTTGACCGTTTTATCCCAATCGCAAATTATATTGAACAAATAGGCATGATCCCTGTTTTGTCACCGCTTCAACCTGGAGGCGATTATTGGGATACGGCATTCATTGAAAAATTCTTCACCGGCCTCAAGCGCCGCCAGATGAGCTCCTTACTGGATAAAACCTGCCTCGCCAGCTACGGTTACACATTCGACCGCCCTCTCACCTGGGGTGCAGGCGGGCCGGAACAGTGGCCTTCCTCAAGACCGTATCTAACCCCAGAAGGTCAGGAAGACCAAATTGGGTTCCAGAATTTTGAATGGATTCAGGCAGTTGCTCTCCGTGTCACCGGCAGGAAAATCCCCGCTCTGATTCTGGATGTGGGCAACATTGGGAATGCCGGTACCGTGAGGGGTTCAGATTCCGTCATTGAAACCATCCAGCTTATTTTGGAAGCCTGCCACGGAACCGATACAGAGGCTATGACAAATGAATATCCCAGGTTGAATAACAATCTTCTGGGTTGCACTTTTTCGCTCGACACACTGCTCATGGTTTTCGGAGGAGAATTATCAATTGACATTTTGGGAACGATTTTCAAACCTGGGAGTAAAGGGTTGTTCGATTCAGTTAAGATCATCGGTACTCAGAAACAAATTTCTCATTACCTGCTCCTCCCCTGGCATGACTCGGGTGTATCAGATGTGGTACTGAACAAGGTCCGCCCTGTGATCAAACAACTTCGCCCTACGATCGGTTTCTCAGTTGAAGAAGCCGCCAAAGCCCACAAAGTGACCATATTCCCCGATCGAATATTGTTTACAGACAGCATTATCAATGATCTTCGATCAGCCGGGTGCACCGTTGAGGTTCTTCCTCAATCCGGAATAGATATTGCAATCCATCTTCAAAGTACAGCTTTCAGGAATTAGAGGCAAATATGGATTATTCAGAAACTTCAAAATCAATCAAGACTACGCCTATCGAGGCTCCCCTCCCTAAAATCAAAGTGGTGGGACTGGGCGGTGGTGGTTGTAATGCGGTTAACCGGATGATTGAAAACGGTATGACCGGTGTTGAATTCATCGCCTGCAATACAGACAGACAGGCCCTCGAGAGTTCTCTGGCTGACGTCAAACTGCAATTGGGTCCAATTTGCACCCGCGGCCTGGGTGCCGGCGGTCGTCCTGAAGTTGGTGAAGCTGCTGCTGAAGAGAGTTTCCAGGCGTTGGCTGATGCCCTGGATGGCGCGGATATGATTTTCCTGACGGCCGGCATGGGTGGCGGGACGGGAACAGGTTCTATCCCAGTTGCAGCGAGGGTATCCAAACACATTGGAGCTGTCACGATTGCGGTGGTCACAACACCCTTCTCATTTGAGATGGGACGCCGCCAAAAGAACGCTTTTATAGGGCTTTCCAAATTACGGCAATACACCCATACAATGCTCACGGTACCAAATGATCGTCTTCTGGAAGTCGCACCGGAAAACCTGCCGCTTGAAATGGCTTTTAAATTGGCCGACGATGTGCTGAGACAGGGGGTTCAGGGGATTGCAGAACTCCTGACCCAAAACGGCGTGATTAATGTCGATTTCGCTCATATCCGCCATGTGATGGAACTGGGTGGTGGTGCATTGATGGCTATTGGGACTGGTGAAGGTGAAAATAAATCAAAAAAGGCATTGGAACAAGCACTCCATCATCCTCTATTGGACGAAATCAATCTTTCCGGGGCTGCAGGGATCATTGCAAATTTCTCGGGTGGAAGCGACCTGACTTTTGCCGAAGTAGCGGAAACGCTGTCCCAGCTTCATGCAGAAGCCGGAGGTGAAACAGAGATTATCCCAGGCGTCATCAACGACCCGAATTTGAACGGCAGAGTCGAAGTCATCCTGATCGTAACCGGATTGGGTTCCCTCCCCATTGAAAAGGCTATCCCAGGTGCGGAACGCTTCCTGGCTGAATTAAAAACAATTACCGAAAAGCCAGTGCAAATACGGCAGCCGGAATACGCGGAGGCTCAGGTCACTCAAGAAAGATCCTCTTCTCACCATGGCTATACTTACACCCCTGTCCGGTCACCCGTTGCTTCCTCAAATCTTGATGTTCCTGCTTTTCTTCGGAAAAGGATGAGAGGCTGACATGGATAGGAATACATTAAACAGCGTATGTGAAAAGGTTTACCGTCGTTTTCCGATCGTG
The DNA here is from genome assembly GCA_003542325.1 of Anaerolineaceae bacterium. Taxonomy (GTDB): domain Bacteria; phylum Chloroflexota; class Anaerolineae; order Anaerolineales; family Anaerolineaceae; genus Brevifilum. Next base: position 6,073 of record DPKV01000035.1, on the reverse strand, counting down.
GCGAATAAAAAACCAAAAGTCACGGCTCAAGGAAATGATCGCTACCTGATGATCTTTTCCAGCTCCGGAAAAACGCCGGATGGGAAGACCATTCAGCAATCTGTCCGGGTTGTGACAACTGACGATGGCCGCATTATCAAATCTTCAATGAGCCGGTGAGAGAATAACCATGTCCTTTCAGCACTTTGTTCACAACTGTGAATTGAAATTCTGGGATCTTGTGACGCCTGTCCTGGGTCAGAAAGGTCCTATCATCAAAATTAATTCCTTCACTTCCAGGCTGAGGCTGGACAAAACNNATCGCCATATGGGGCATCGTTGGATTTGTCGCTGGCTTGCTGATTGGAAAAATCATTGATATAACAAACGTGGTTTAAGGTTGTGTGATAATTAAAAAGAAAAAGTGCTGACTACATACTTTAGCCAGCACTTTTCGGTTAATCTATTGTTTGAGCAATGGGAGGATCAGCTTTTCCACATCCTCATCATTTTGCGGCTGTGAGACGTTATCATGCAGGGTCCAATACTCAAAGTGATCGATTGTGCCTTTCGGTGGGATCATTTCCAATGGACCAAGGCTCTCCACTTCCAGGATCATTTCATTGGTGAACAGCTCAAAATTTACACCAAGATCGGGATAGATGCCATCAAACTGCAATGGTGTTTGCTTCACAAACAGAGCATTATGGTTGGCATAGGCCGCCCACCCTTCTGAATTGAAAACCCCTATTTTTTGGGGCACTGTATTATGAGAATCTTGTTTTAATAATACAAATCTGAAGCCCAATCCCCAACGCGGGTCAGATAAATCCGTATAGGGCCAAATTGAGAGAACGCTGGTGGGTGTCATCGCTTCAGGGTGAGAGCCCCGAGGTGGTAATGGAACAATAGCGGTACCGCCGACATCCATCACAGAAAGGCTCCAGGGAGCGGTCTCGACCGGCCAGACATTATGGTTGATCAGTGTATGTTTTACCTGGACCTCTGGCCGATCCGGACTCATCCGGATTTCCATTTGCTTCTGAATCCCGGTAGTCGGTTCAGGTTTTTGGGTAACAACCAGGCCATCTTCAATTTCCTGCACCAGGACGGGTTCGAAGTCCGGATAATAGGTCCGTGCTGCTTCTGGAGAATGCCAGAGCCGGTGACCCCCAAAGATCATCCAACTATCCGATTTGGTTGTCCCGAGCTGGCCTTTAATTTCACCAAACATGTTTTCGCGACCCAAAAAGCCAAACCGGATGATCCTGGGCCCCACATCAGCAGTGACAATGAGTTCGACCTTGTCATTGGCCAACCGATAACAATTTTCCCAACCACCATACACCACTTTTTCCATTAATGCTTCCTTCTATCTAGAGACCTTAAGTTAAGCAGTATTATAATTCAGATTGGTTCCTCTCCGGTTTTTATTTGCTTTTATTTCTCAATGTTCGTTCAATAAGCAAGCTGTTTCCGGCCATACCCAGGAGCGATATCTGATGAAAGGTGACCGTTCTAGTCTCCGTAATCTCATTCTGTATGAAGTATACGTCCGGAATCACGGGCCAAATGGAACATTTGACGATGTTACACGAGATCTTCCCAGGATCAAGGCCCTTGGCGTTGATGTCTTGTGGCTTATGCCAATCCACCCGATTGGTCAACTGAATAAGAAAGGGAAACTTGGATGTCCTTATTCGATTCAGGATTATCGAAGTGTCAACCCTGAATATGGGACCCTTGCCGATTTCCAAAGTTTGGTTGATACCGCTCACGATCTTGATCTGAAGGTCATGATCGATGTTGTGTTTAACCACACCTCGCACGATTCCCTTCTGGTCTCAGAGCATCCCGATTTCTTTCATCACAATGATGATGGCAAACCTGTAAGCACCGTGCCGGAATGGTCTGATGTGATTGATCTGAAGTATCCCAATCCTCTTCTGGAGAAATATCTGATTGATTCTCTCTGTTATTGGGTGAAAATCGGCGTCGATGGTTTTCGTTGCGATGTAGCGTCAATTGTTCCGATTGAATTTTGGCTAAAGGCCAAAGAACAGGTTGAGGCGATCAATCCTGAGACGATTTGGCTGGCAGAAAGTGTTCACACAGCCTGGGTGGTGGAACGCCGTGAGCGAGGCCTGGTAGCTCATTCCGATTCAGAATTGTATTCGACCTTTGATATCACCTATGATTATGATATTTGGCCGCTCTTTTTAAATTGTGTCCGGCGCCGGTTACCGGTCCAGCAATATCTGGAAATGCTGCATTTTCAGAAAGGTATTTATCCCAGGGACTTTATCAAAATGCGTTGCGTGGAAAATCATGATAACGCCCGAATTATGGCCCTCGCTCCCACCGAAGTCATTGGACAAGCCTGGTCGGCATTTCAGGTATTTAATCAGGGCGCGTTTCTAATGTATGCAGGGCAGGAATCCGGTTCCACACATACACCGACTTTGTTTGATATCGATAAAATAGATTGGGGTGATTATCCCCTTTCCTCATGGTACAAACGATTATTTTCGATTAAGAAAGATGAACTATTTGTCTACGGTCATCAACGCTTTATTTCTGCCGACCCCGTTGTCCAGGTTGAGTGGGTTTATGGCGTCAAAGGTTTGTTAGGTCTCTTCAATATTAATGACCTGCCGGAAGGTTTCTATTGTGATTTGCCGGATGGAGAATATTACGATTTGATAACAAATCAACAAATTGTGGTGACGAATAAACAGATTTCAATGCCCCAAACACCGGCGATGATTTTGAAAATTAACCCTGACACCTCTATAAATCTATTGGACTCTCCCTGGTTAGGATTAATCTAACCTAAGAGTTTCCTTTATTCATGTGCACTATACGAAAATATTCAGTATTGTAAGCTTTAAGAAATACTTTTCCAGGAAATTAAAGCCTGATTTGAGACCCGGCGTCCGTATAATCTGTTTATATTCTTTACTGACTGTATTAATGTTGAGATATTGTTTTGAGGTTATTGTATGAGAAGACAATTATTTTACGATGCAAATACAAGGCAGCAATTGACGCCCAGGGAAACAACTGTTCTGTCAGCAGCCAAAAACTATAAACCGGTAGATGATATTGCAAGCACGCTTCATATTCCACAATCTATTGTCTTACGACATTTGTCTAATATCATTAATAAACTTAATACCTCAGATCAGAAGCTGGCACATCAATTAGGATATGCTTACAAACTGACATCAAACGATTAATTAGTTATTCGCGCCAGCCAAAATCAAGATCAGGTCATTTACATTCGTACCCGTTGAACCTGTTTTTATCAAAGCACCCATCTTATTGAAATAGTTATAGGCATTATTGGTATCAATATAGGTTGTAACGTCAAGGGACATCTTTGTTCCGACTGAGAAAACAATGGCATCGGATGCGGCTCCGGCCGCATCTGTAGGACCATCCTCCCCATCTGTTGCAAATGAAATGAAAAGCAGTTCCTTCTGGTCTCTGATTTTTGGTACCATGTGCAGGGCCAGATCCTGATTCCGCCCCCCCAGTCCACCCCCAACGACTTTGACGGTTGTCTCTCCCCCATAGATCAGGCAATACGGTTTATCAACCGTCTTCATTTCTCTGAGGTCCGCGTCCAGGGCTTTGGCGACATCTAAGGTTAACCCGGTCAGTGTATTTGACCTGACCATGCTGTTATACCCCAAACGCTTCGCTTCTTCATAAGCAGCTTCTGAAGCAGTTCTATTGGTTCCCACAAGATGATTATGCAAATGAAACCCTTCAAGATCCGAACCCTTCAAAGTTTCTGGCAGCCGTTTCTCCATGCCGTCCCTGATCAATAACAGGATGGTTTGGGGCATTTCATCTGTCAAATCATATTTTCTGATGATTTCCCAGGCATCGGCAAAGGTTGTTGGGTCAGCTACAGTTGGACCGGAAGCGATCATATCCAGCCTGTCCCCGATCACATCTGAGAGGATCAGCGTATGGATACGAGCTGGTGATAACAGCGCTGCAAGCCGTCCCCCTTTCACACCATCGACATGCTTTCGAAGTGTGTTGATCTCCTGAATATCAGCGCCACTCCTGAGCAGTAAAGAAGTCATCAATTGAAGATCGTCAAGAGAAATATCGCCCAAGGGTGAAGTAAAGAGAGCAGAACCCCCACCGGAAATAAGAACGATGACCAGGTCCCTTGGTGTAAACTGGGGCAAATCAGCAATAAGCGACCTTGTTGCCTGGATTGAATTTTCATCCGGAACGGGATGCCCCCCAATCAGGACCTCCAGTTTATTTTTATAGCCCACCTCATTTACGAATTCAGGTGCTTTTACTATAACGCGGGCAAAGTCAACCTTATCCTGTAACCGATCCAAAACTGCTTTAGCCATGGGTACGGCGGCTTTCCCAAAACCGATCACAAAAATCCGGTTGATTTGCTCAACTGAGCATCGGTCATTATCAATGATTAACTCATTCCCATCCAGATGCAATTTTTCAATTACACATTGATACGGATCAACAGCTTGGATGGCAGCAGCCAAGATGCGGCACGCATCCTGCCCCAGGCGTCCATTACGCTCAATTACACTATTTAAAAACGATTCAGGAGTGATCAATGCCTTTCCTTTCAGAGCAAGATAATCCTCTCTGATTTACGAGATAATTGTCACAAACAAATAATTCCCATGAATTATAAGGTAAAATTGCGAATGGTAATTTGTGATGAATATCACATCCTTGCCACAATTTGAAATGGATCAAAAATTTATTAGGAGGCTCAAGTGGATGATGTATTAACCGGACTATTGAGGCCCAAGAACATTGCTGTTATTGGCGCTTCCACAACACCGGGAAAAATTGGACATACTGTTGTAAAGAATCTTGTCGAAAGCGGGTATGAAGGTGGAATTTACCCCATAAACCCATCTGCTGACGAGATTCTTGGGTTAAAGGTATATACATCAGTTTTGGACATCCCAGGAGATGTGGATGCCGCTGTTGTCACCATCCCCGCCAAATACGTTCTTCAAGCTGCAAAAGAATGCGGGGAGAAAGGCGTCAAGGGTTTGATCGTCATCACTTCTGGTTTTGGCGAAGTCGGTGAACACCAATTGGAAAAGGACCTGGTAACCCTGGCACATGAATACGGTATGCGCGTTTTAGGCCCCAATATCGTCGGCACCCTGTCCAACTCGGACAAAATGAATGCGTCATTTGCGCCATTCCTGCCTCTGAACGGTTCTGCATCCCTTGTTTCACAATCAGGCGCGCTCCTGATCGCCATGGATGCCATCACCTATACCCGCAGGATCGGCTTTGACAAACTGGTTTCCATTGGCAACATGTCTGACATCAATTTTGGCGATTTGGTCGCCTGGTTGAACGAAGATGAGAATACAAATTGTATCACCCTCTACATTGAGGGTTTACAAGACGGCCGTCGTTTCATTGAAGAATCATCCAAGGCTACCAAACCCATTGTGGTCCTGAAGTCTGGTGTTTCTGCTCACGGCGCGGCCGCTGCTGCATCACATACCGGTTCACTGGCAGGCTCACAGAAAATTTACGATGCAGCTTTCAAACAGGCGGGCGCTATCCAGGCGACTGATTTGGGTGACCTGTTTGATTGCACACTGGCGCTGTCATTGCAGCCCCCCATGACCGGCGACAACCTGTTGGTCATCACCAACGGTGGTGGTGTGGGCGTGTTGGCGACGGATGCGGCTGAACATGCTGGCTTGCCCCTGCACTTTGCCCCAGCCGATGTTCAGAAAGAACTCAAGAAACACATGCCCGATTTTGGTTCCGCCAAAAATCCAGTCGATCTGACGGGTCAAGCCGGCAACGAGTGGTATTACGAAGCCACTAAGTACGCTTTTGCGCATCCCTGGGTGGATGGATTGACAGTACTTTATTGTGAAACTTCTGTGACTGAACCACAGGAGATCGCTGAACATCTGCTCGCAGCTGTTAAAGACTCAGGTGTTACCGAAAAACCGATCACCATTTCTTTCGTTGGCGGCGAACGCTCCGACAAAGCCATGGCATGGTTGGTCAGCCAGGGCATTCCTGCTTTCAACGCCCCCGATCTCTCAGT
>DPKV01000039.1 GCA_003542325.1 Anaerolineaceae bacterium | reverse complement strand
TGGAAAAGCCGGCATTCTTGGTGTTGGCCCATTGCATCGGCGTTCGTGCGCCTGTGCGTTCATAACCCCCTTCTTTGGAAGGCAGCTTCCGGTATTGCATCCCAATCTCGTCGCCATAGTAAATGAACGGCGTCCCCGGCATGGTCAGCAGGAAGAGATGGATCAATTTCAGCATCGCCATGCTCTTGCCATTCGCCAGGCGCGGGTGCTCATCGTGGTTGCCTGTGAGAAGCGCCATATAGCCCTGATTTCCAACCTTGCTCAGATAGTTGACGTACATGTCAACGAATTGGCGGATGTCGCCATGCCCGCTTTCATCGAAAAACGGCCAGCCGTAGGGATCACGCCAGGCCCCAACCCCACGCTTGCGGAAGAGGGAGACGATGCCGGGATTATCAAAACCCAGCAGGAAATCCATGTGGAAGCCGGCGGGGATGGCCTGGTCTGGATGGCCCCATTCCGCGATGATGACGGCTTCCGGGTATTCCGCATCCATCCACTCCCTGATCCAGGTCCAGAAGCGGGCGGTCTCGATCTTGTCCGGGTCACGTTTGACCAGCGAGGCTGCCATATCCACCCGGAAACCGCTCGCGCCCATCTCCAGCCAGAACTGCATGATGTCCCGGATCTCCTGGCGGACTTTCTGCGGACCGGGAGCATCCACCGGCTGCATCCAGGAGAGGTTCTTATCGGGGTGAGTGAAGCCAAAGTTCAGGGCGGGCTGGGTATAAAAGAAGTTGGTGATATAACCGCCGTCCCGGTCACCATAGCCGCGGACGATGGGCAGGTCGCTCTGCGGCACTTCCCAGATGGAGGTGTTCCAGATGTAATAATCGGTGAAGTCGTTCCGCTCGGCCCTGGCGGAAGCCTGGAACCAGGGGTGTTCAATGGAGGTATGGCCGGGGACCAGGTCCAGCAGTACCCGGATACCGCGTTCCCCGGCTTCGGTGAAGAGCTGTTTCAGGTCATCGTTCGTGCCGTAACGGGGGGCAACCTTCCGATAGTCGGCCACATCATACCCGGCATCCGAAAAAGGCGAGACGAAGCAGGGGTTGAGCCAAAGCCCGGTCACGCCCAGGGATTCCAGGTAATCCAGTTTCCGGATGATGCCGGGGATATCCCCAATCCCATCATCATTCGAATCATAATAACTCTGGGGATAGATCTGGTAAAAAACAGCTTTTTTCAGCCATTCAGGATTATTTCTGTGCGCCATGCGTTTCTCCATTTATGAGGGTTTGTTTATAAAAGTACTCCGGTAAAAGGTTATGCTGGTGAGCGATGAAAGCGGACCGCAGCAGCAGGAAATCCCGATCTTCGCCAGTCCTGAACAATGCGGATCTTGGCTTCCACTTTACGGGCTTTGTCAAGAAACAGTCCGTACCGTTCCGCCCAGTGCAGATGGACCATCAATCCCTGGATGGTTTTGATCAATACGGGCAGGTCATCCGAGAGCTGCTTTAATTCGGATGTATATGATCCCGGATCGCTGATCTGTCCCTGGGTTAAATAGAATTCCTGCGGGTTGAAGCTGAGCGTCATCATGGGTCCAGGATGATTATAATCTGAACAGCATTCTGATAAAGAGTAAAACCGCAGTTTGACAGATCTGCGGTTTCTTATTTCATTATGGCCGGAAAATCCCTGATCTCAGGATTTGGGAAAGAAGATCGGATTGGAGATCAATGCGGGGAGGGGCGGAACACCGGGCAGGAAGACGCGATGGATCTCAATTCGGATGAAACCTGCTTCGGTCACCGGCAATGAGAGTGCCATATCGCCATCAGCAGGGGCCTGGAATAGATCCTGACTGTCGGCTTTACTGACTGCACGGATCACATCGCCGCGATTGAGACTCCTGGCTGTGATTTGTACTACCAAATCGGGTGACCAGGGAACGGTATCACCCATCTGGGTTTCACCTATAGTCATATCGAGAGAAGGTCCCTTTGGGGCATAAGTGATAAAGCTGTGACCAGCTTTCAACGCCGCAAGGATGTCTTCAGGGGAATTGGACAGGCTGTAAACTCCCATGCAAGGGCCGCCCAGGATCTGGAACAGGTTGTCCCGGTGGTAATCGCTGCCCCCTACGGCGGGAATTCTCTTTCCGGCGGCCAGCATGGATTGCCACAGCCCGACTGCACGCAAGTTACTTTCCCGCATGGGACCGTTCCATATTTCCAGCAGGTCAAAAGGCAGGTTCTCCAGATCAAATTGGAATCCGCAGCTCTCATCGCAAGGATGGTTGACGACGATCACTGCCCCGCGATCGCGGGCAGTCTGGAAACGGGGTCGAATATCCTCGCTGTCCACAAAGAATGGCTCATCAAAAGGATGTTCCAGTCCGAGGAAGTTGGCGTGTCCCCGATAGTGGGTCCACTCCACGCCGGGGATCAGGGTAACATCCGGGATGCGCTGCAGGACCTTTGGGCTGACCGTCTGGTTGTGATCGGTGATGGCAAGGAAATCCAGCCCTTGTTTATAAGCATGGGTGGCCAGTTCTTCCAGTGAAAGGACGCCGTCTGACCCGATGGTATGGGTGTGAATGTCTCCAATCAGTAATTTGCGTTCTTTGGGGACGAATTCCAGATCGTAGGTGACGGTTACACCTTCCGGAGCGATCTTGTATGCGCCGACCAGGATCTGCCATTCGCCGGAAGTCAACGGGCGGGGGGCATAACCCGGTGTGGCTTGCCGGGCACTGATTGAAATAGTGGGTTTATCTGATCCGGATGCTCCCACTTGTTCTCCGTCCGGACCAATCAGGCCAAGGTCAATGATGTTACGCCGTTCCTCCCCGATAAATTGTCCACCGGGGACGTCCTGTGGCAATTCTTTAAAAGCAAGGTATTGATAGGTCAAATGAAATTCAATCATGTTTTCCGGCATGGCGAACGGCAGAGTCAGATATTCACCCTGCTGATTTGGCGCAATATCAAAGGTAAGCGTTTTATGCATGGTGTTCCTTACATTTAATTTTCGGTGGTTGGTTCTCCCAGTGCAAAGGTCAGGAAGCGGCGGATATGCTTATCCCAAAAGGGCCAATCGTGGCGGCCGTCCTCCTCAACATATTCGATGGGGACGCCAAAATTCTGCGCTGCGCCGAAGAACATCTGGTTGAGGGGGTAAAGGTCATCCTGTCTCCCGCACGCCATATACAGCCTGGGAAGGTCTTCCGGATGCTGGCCGGCCTTTTTCAGCCAGAGCATGGAATCGTGTTTCGATCCTTCGAGCTTGCTCAGGTCGCCAAAGACGTATTCGAATTCGTGCCGGCGCGGGTCATCCGGGTTGAGCGCGAGGATTGCCACGGACAGCGCGCCTGAAAAGCTCGCTGCTGCTGCGAAGCGTTCCGGTGAGTTAAGCGCGGCTTTAAATGCACCGTATCCGCCCATGGAGTTCCCGGCAATCAAGGTGTCTTCTCTTTTGGGGTCCAGGCCGAAGACCTGTTTCAGATAGCTGGGCAGTTCTTCCATCAGGTAGGTGTAGTACTGCTGCCCGTTGAGCTGGTCAGTGTAGAAGCTGCGCCCGATGGAGGGCATCACGACCACCAAACCATACTCATTGGCGATGGTTTCAATCGATGTGTATCGCTGCCAGGCGCTCCCGTTATCGCTGAGGCCGTGCAGCAGGTAGAGCACCTTGCGTTGGCTCAGGGGGATATCCCCCATTTTCCCCGGGTCGGGGAGGATGATATACAGCGGCAGGCAAACTTTAACCGTTTGCGGTGTGTGGTCAAGTTGAATGAGAGCCATGAGGTCATTCCTCGATGAGTTCGGGCGTGACGGGTTCCTCGGGTTTCCGCGGGGAAAACTTCAGGAACATGGAAAAGCCCAGGCTGATGACCATCAGGACCGCCGGGAAGACGGTCAGCAGGAACCGGGCAGCCATGTCCGGCTGGGTGCCGGGGTTGTCGCCGCTCTCAAAGCCGAAAATTTTGAAGATCAACAGGAACGCCAGGCTGGTGAACAACCCGCTCAGGCGGTTCATGAAACCGAGGGCGTTGGCAATGATCCCTTCCCGCCGCACATTGTGCTTCTGTGTGTCTTCGTCCATGATCCGCGCGCCGATCAGGTCCATGGTCGTGATCACA
>DPKV01000193.1 GCA_003542325.1 Anaerolineaceae bacterium | reverse complement strand
CGAGGGTCTTTACATCCCGGATGATCACCCGGCTGTAAATTGGCACATGGAAATGCCCATTCTCGCACTTGCAGTAGGGCAGCGGGTGCTCCACAGCGCTGAAGAACTCATAGCAATGGTCTCTTTCGACCCCCAGCGTCTCCTGGATGAGGTGGAAGAAGGCCTCCCGGTCAATTTCCTCATTTGAGAACTGCTTCCACCCGCCGCCCAGGAGGATCCTCGAATGGCGGTTGAGTTTGAGGTGTATGTTGTTCTCTTTGAGGGCGTTCGCCAGGAAGAACATGTGGGAGGGGAAGCCTACAAAACGGACCGGGAAAGGCTGCCTGCTGTAACGGAGCAGCGCCTTTTGCAATTCCTCAGTGTCAAGTTCATAGCCCGTGCCCGTATCCCGCAGCGCGTAGGCGCGGTGGAGGGGTGGGGCGAACCTGGTTGTGTGATAGGCTGTCTTGATCGCACCCATTTGTGTATGCCGGCTGGGTTCATAGCCCAGGATGATGTAGTTGGTGGGCAGGAGGGAGATGATGTGATGGCAGGAGAAGAACCGGATCATCATCAGGACGCCGGTGAGGAGGGAATTTAGATCGAAACCGACCTGGCTCTGCGCACCTTGCGTGCCGGATGAAGTGGCCTTGATGACCAGTTTGTCCTCGGGGAGGGAGAAGAGCCGGTTCCGCTTGAGATAGAGGGTGGGGATCACGGGGATCTTTGCCAGGTCGCCTTCCGAAACGAGGTCCTCAGGCTGGAAACCCTGCGCTTCCAGCATACGGTGATATGCCGGGCAGTGGCCGCTGTGGAAGCGGACGGACTCCCGGGCCAGGCGCAGGAAGACCGCGTTTGATTTTGATAAGTCGTAGGGGTTGCGCTGGGAGAAGAGTTGCAGGCGTTCGTTCATGGAATAGCCCTTGTATGATGGTCTCAGGTATCTGGTTCTATTGTATGGCAGGTTGGGTGATTATTTCAATAAGCCGGTGTAATTGACGTCAATAAGGAGGGTATCCGGAGGTTGCTTACCACTCCACTGCGCTTCGGGTACCTTGTCGCTTCGTTCGCAACGACATAAAACTCGTGCCATGTGACCTGCAAGGCTGCTCGGTAATAGAAGAAACCCGCGTTGGATGACGCGGGTTTCTTAAATTCAGCGGGGAGGGAGGGATTCGAACCCTCGGTCGAGCTTATAACCCGACAACCACTTAGCAGGCGGTCCCATTCAACCACTCTGGCACCTCCCCAATGTTACTACGATGATACCCCTCCATTTTAAGGCGGAGGGAGAGGGATTCGAACCCACGGTGGGCTTGCACCCACACCTGTTTTCAAGACAGGCGCCATAGTCCACTCGGCCATCCCTCCAGAAACCGTATTCTAACATTAAACGGGAGGGGGTACAAGATGGAAATGGGGAAAGAGAGTGAATGGTGAGTGGAGAATAGTGAATGGGGTTGGAGAGGATACCTCATTCAGCGCTTCTCTCCGCTAACGCTTCGGGGGTTTCGCCGCTTCGCTCCTCAAGGAGGAGGCTGAGAACATTTCATAGCTTTTATGGGTGGTTTGATATCATGTTTGACCATTCTCTATTCACGATTCACCATTCACCATTCACCATTCACCTATCCCAATGGCTATTTCATTGGCCTCACCGATAAGCTATAATGAACGCCAATTGGTTTTGAGGAGGTATGGATGACGGACAGAATGGCAAAATTACAGACGGCGATGGGGGCGAAGGGGCTGGATGCAGTGGCGATAAACCCTGGTTCAAGCCTGGTCTATCTTTCCGGGCTGCACTTCCATTTAATGGAACGGCCCACGTTATTGATCGTAACGGTCGATGGCAAGGAGGTAATCGTGCTGCCGGAATTGGAAAAGGGCAAGCTGATTGGTGATGCCGCCAATTTCCGCGCGTTCACCTACGGCGATGACCCGACCACCTGGTCGGCGGCTGTTTCAGCGGCTGCCAAAAACCTGGATTTGCCGGGTGGCAAAATGGGTGTGGAGCCGACCTGTATCCGCTTCCTCGAGCTTGAATATCTTAAGAACGCTTTTCCCGGTGTGGAATTCGTCGATGGGAGCGCTGTGTTGGGTGCGCTGCGACTCCTGAAGAACGCGGATGAAGTTGCCAGGATGAAACAGGCGGCAGCCATCGCGCAGGTGGCTCTCCTGGCCACTCTCATGACCATCCGTGCGGGGATGACGGAAAAGGCGATTGCCAACGAACTTATTATCCAGCTCCTGCGGGCGGGATCCGACCCCGACATGCCGTTCCAGCCGATCGTGGCGACCGGACCGAACAGCGCCAATCCGCATGCCGTCCCGACGGATCGCGAATTACAGCCGGGTGACCTGCTGCTGGTGGATTGGGGCGCGGGGTTCGAGGGCTACTTCTCCGACATCACCCGTACGTTCACCTTTGGTGAGGTGGACCCGGAACTAAAAAAGATCGGCGCAGTCGTCCAGGCGGCCAACGAAGCCGGGCGGAAAGCCGGTATGGCGGGTCTGGCTGCGGGTAAGGTGGATAAGGTGGCTCGGGCAGTGATTGATGCGGCCGGATACGGTCCATACTTCACCCATCGCACCGGGCACGGCCTGGGCATGGAAGCCCATGAGCAGCCGTATATTTTTGCTGAAAACGACCTGGTTCTGGTGGAGGGCATGACCTTCACGGTGGAACCCGGGATTTACTTGCCGGGCAGAGGTGGGGCCCGGATTGAAGATGATGTTGTAGTGACCGCGGAGGGGTTGGAAAGCCTGACGGACCTTCCCCGGGCGGTTTTACCCATCGAAGATTTCATAGGAGCATAAAGAATTTTGATGTCACGTGATTTGAAAATTGTCTCCGCGGCGATGCTCACCTGGGGCCTCGGCGAGGGGATGTTCTATATTTTCCAGCCGCTTTATATCCAGCAGTTTGGCGCAGACCCGGTCCTGATAGGAACGATCCTGGGGATCAACGGGCTGGTGATGACGGTGGGGCAGATTCCGGCCGGATATCTGGCGGATAAGGTCGGCCGGCGACCGATGATGTGGGCTTCCTGGATTTTTGGTTTAATTTCAACCTGGGTTATGGCCCTGGCGCCGTCGCTGGGGGTGTTCGTGGTCGGGCTGCTGTTGTATGGGATTACCTCTTCCGTTATGGCGCCGTTGAATACCTATATCCAGGATGTGCGGGGAAAGTGGCAAGTTGGGAAAGCGCTCACTTTCACATCTGCTGCCTATAATATCGGGGCTGTCCTGGGCCCGGTGATCGGTGGGGTGCTGGGAGAACGGTTCAATTTACGGCTGGTGTATTATGCGGCCGGTGTGATCTTTGCCATTTCAACAACGATCATCTTCTTTGCCGGGAAAGACATCAAAGAAGTGCCTGTGTCAAAACCGGGCGAGGTGCACCTGTTGAAGAATAAGCGCTTCCTGGGTATGGTGGTGATGATCTTCCTGGTGATGTTCGCGGCCGTCCTGCCGCAGTCGCTGGCTGCCAATTTCCTGCAGAACCAGCGCGGTCTCTCACTCAGCCGGATTGGGCAGCTCGGCGCATTGGGCGGTCTGGGCAGCGCAACCCTGATGCTGCTCCTGGGGCATTTGCCCTCCGGTGCGGCCATGTTGATTGGGCAGGCAGGGATGGGGTTGTTCGCCGCACTGCTCTGGAAGGGTACCGGGCTGTTTTGGTATGGCGCGGCATACCTGTTCCTGGGCGGGTACCGGCTTATCCGGGCAATGACTCTGGCGTTGGTCCAGCCGGTGGTCCGGGCGAAGGAGGTCGGTTTGGCATTCGGTGTGGTGGAAACGGTTAATTCCCTGGCGTTTGTGGTTGCGCCGATCCTGGCCGGATTCCTGTATGATTGGCGGCCAATCTCGATCTTCCCGGTCAGTCTGGGTGTGCTGGTGGTGACCATCCTGTTGACTCTGGGATTTACACGCTGGAATAAAACAGGAGAAGGGCCGGTGGAAGTGGAGGTACCGGATGAAGCTTGATTTTGCGCGGCTGACCCTTGGGCCTTTGACTAATAATGTTTATATGCTGGGTGATTCGGATTCAGGTGATGCTGTGGTGATTGACCCTAGTTATGACAGCCGCTTTGTTTTGGGCAGGGCTGAGGAATGCGGGTGGACACTGCGGGCAGTCTGGCTGACCCACGGTCACTTCGACCACATGGCGGGGGCAGCGGAGATTGCGAACGCCTTTGACCCGCCGCTGCCGGTCGGACTGCACCCTGGGGATCTGGACTGGTTCCGGCAGGAGGGCGGGGCGGGGAAGTTTGGGATGTCCATAACCCAGCCGCCGGAGCCGACGATCTTGTTTGAGGACGGGATGCGTCTGGCGCTGGCGGAAGGCGGCGAACCGGTGGTTGAGGTTCGATACGCGCCGGGGCATTCGAATGGGCATGTCATGTTTTACTGTGCAGCGCTGGGTGTGCTGTTTTGCGGGGACGTGATCTTCCAACAGGGGATCGGGCGGACGGACCTGGAGGATGGGGATATGGATGTGTTGATGCGGTCCATCCGGGAGAAGGTGCTGACCCTGCCGGATGAGACACGCTTGCTGCCGGGTCACGGCCCGGAGAGCACGGTGGGGTATGAGCGGGAGCATAACCCGTTTTTGTAAAGATCACCACGAAGGCCACAAAGAGCACAAAGGTCTTTCTTCGTGTTCCTTTGTGAACTTTGTGGTAATACAGAAAGGCTGTCCAGTTTGGTGGGTGGGTTCGCCCTTGAACCCACCCCTTAAGGAAATCACTCAATCTGACTTTCAAGGGGACATGATCGTTTGGTGGGTTGCCAACCCACGCTACCGGCTTGTAAAGATCACCACGAAGGCCAC
>DPKV01000104.1 GCA_003542325.1 Anaerolineaceae bacterium | reverse complement strand
AGCTGACCGAATTGGGCGTGGTCATCGAAGATTCCCCCCAGGGTTCGACCTGGCACTGGGAGTAACCCTTGACTGAATGGATTACCGGCCGTAACCCGGCATACGAGATCCTCCGCTCAAAACGGCGACCTGCTCACCGGCTCTGGGTATCTGACAGCGCGCAGGTACAGGGACGATTGGCAGAAATCATCGATCTGGCCCGTACACGAAAAATTCCCGTTGATTTTGTCAAACGCAATCACCTGGATGGGATTGATTCCCATCACCAGGCTCTGGCGCTGGAAGTGGAACCTTATCCCTATTCCGACCTGGAAGCGATCATCCGTAAGGCTAAATCACAAAATGAACCGGTTTTCGTCCTGCTGCTCGATCTGATCCAGGACCCGCAAAACCTGGGGTCCCTTTTACGGTCAGCCGAAGCTTTCGGCGTGCATGGCGTGGTGATCCCCGCCGCCAGGGCCGCTTCCGTCACCCCTGCCGTCGTGAACGCCTCCTCCGGTGCCACCGAGCTGCTTCTGATCGCCCAGCAAAACATCGCCCAGGCCATGGACCGCCTCAAGGAAGCCGGCGGCTGGATGATCGGCCTGGAAGGCAGTCCGGAAGCCCAGCCTCCTAACCGGATCAACCTGGATGGCGGGATCGGCATCGTGATCGGCAACGAAGGTCAGGGATTGCGCCGGCTGGTGCGGGATAAATGCGACCTTCTGATGAACCTCCCCATGCAGGGACAGATCGATTCACTGAACGCGGCTGTCGCCGGTTCAATTGCCCTATATCTCGCTCGTCAGGCCAGAACCAGGTAAGAATTATTCCAATAAACCATCCCAATATTTTTTAAGGATAATTCGGATATTGTTTATGTATTTTATATAATTATCGGGTATAAATAATCTCAGAAGCAATCATAATGAAATTAATTGAAATGGAGTAAACATGAAAATCAATCAGAAACTAAATGACGCCATTAACGCCCAGATAGGTGAGGAACTCAAAGCTTCCAACGCTTATGCCAATATGGCAGCTTTCTTCAATGGCCGCGGCCTCCTGCGACTCGCCGGAATGTTCTTTGAGCAATCCGCAGAGGAACGTGAACATGCCATGAAATTCCTGCACTACCTGCTGGACTTGGAAGGCGATGTCGCCATTCCCGCCATTCCTGCCACACCGGACAGTTTTGGCAACGCAAAGGCCGCTTTCCAGGCTGCCCTCGCCTGGGAAAAGGATGTGACCAGCAAGATCAACCACCTGATGGATTTGGCTGTTGAAGCAAAAGACTACGCTTCACAGGATTTCCTGATGTGGTATGTTACCGAACAGGTGGAAGAAGAAGCCACCATGACCCATCTCGTTACCCTGGCGGAGACTCTTGGCGACCATCCGGAGATCATGCTGGAGAATTACCTTCCCAAAGAATAAAGTAAATCAGGGATAAATACACTAAACGACGCCAATTTAGGCGTCGTTTTGATATATGTCATGCTTTTTGGTTTATTAATTTCTTATTCGCAGGGACGCCACGGCGGGGGTTCTCGATATTGTGGACTAAATTAATCTTATCTCTGGTACAACATAAAATACCACATTACGGCCAGACCGATCATGACGGTGGCAATCACCAGCCTTGCCGCCACCGCCCACCCACATCCCATTGCCATGCTCGAAGTCGACTTGAAAGCTGCCTTATAGTCCCTGATCCGGATCCATTCCACAACAAACAGAACCAGCAGGGCTGCAGCCAGCCCCCCCAGGGGTGAAAGGAAGATACTCACCGCAATCATCGCCACAAAACTGAGGCCAATCGCCCACCAGGAAGCGCCTTTCGTCCGCGCACCTCCGGCCATAAAGATATTATCCAGGATATTCCCCAGCAGCATCAGCATGGTCTGGACGGCAAACGTAGCAATCGTCAGCGTAAAGGTCCACGGGCCAACGCCATGGTTAAATCCCGTGGCGATCCCCCAGATTAAAATGGAGACCCAGATCACCGTCAGGCCGGGGAAAAAGACCAGCAGCAGCCCAAAAAAGCCAATCAGCATCCCCAGGATGACAACAACCAGCAGCGGGACCTCAGCCCAAAGGGACATTATGACTTCCCGATGGTGTCAAGCCCGTGCATATAGGGGCGCAGAACTTCCGGGATCGCAATCGACCCATCGGCCTGCTGGTAGTTCTCAAGGACGGCGATCAACGTCCGCGGCAGGCCCAGACCCGAGCCGTTCAGGGTATGGACGAATTCGGTGCCTTTACCTTCTTCCGGGCGATAGCGGATCCCCGCCCGGCGCGCCTGGAACGACCCAATGTTTGAGATCGACGAGACTTCCAGCCACTCTCCGCAGCCCGGCGCCCACACTTCCAGATCAATGGTCTTGTGTGAACCAAAGCTCAGGTCACCGGTGGATTGCAGCAAGACCCTGTAAGTCAGACCGAGTAAAGATAATACCTCCTCGGCGTCTTTGATCATTTTTTCATGTTCCATTTTGGAGTTTTCAGGCTTGCAATAAGTGTACATCTCCACCTTGTCGAACTGGTGGCCGCGTTTGATACCGCGCACATCCCGCCCTGCGCTCATCTTTTCACGCCGAAAGCAAGCTGTATAAGCTGTGTAATGCATGGGGAGATGTGCTTCTTCAAGAATTTCGCCCATATGCAGCCCGGTCAGCGGAACTTCCGCAGTCGGCACCATCCAGAGGTCTTCCTCGGCATCGTGATACAGATTATCCCGGAATTTGGGAAGCTGCCCGGCGCCATACAGGATTTCTTCCCGGACCATAAAAGGCGGGTATTGCTCCAAATATCCCTGCCCGATGTGGACATCCACCATCCAGAAGATCAACGCTCGCTGCAAAAGCGCACCGAGTCCGCTCAGGACGTAGAACCGGGAACCAGCCAGCCGGACGCCGCGATCAAAGTCAATGATGCCCAATTCCGTGCCGAGGTCCCAATGTGGTTTTGGCTCGAAGCCATATTCGGGTTTCTCTCCAACTGTCCGCAGGACGACGTTGTCGCTGTCATCCACGCCGAACGGCACATCCGGGTCGGGGATGTTCGGCATTTCAGAAACCAGAGATTGCAAATCCGCTTCCACCTGGCTCAATTGCCCATCGACAGAATCGATCTTATCGCCCAGTCCGCGCATGGCGTCGATCTTCGCCTGGCGTTCAGACTTGTCCTTCATCTTTGCGATCTCCTTGGAGACCGCATTGCGTTCGGAACGCATCTCTTCCACACTCTGGATCAATACACGGCGTTGCTCATCCAATGTGAGGACCTGGTCCACAGTGGAAGGATCCATCTGGCGTTTTTCCAGGGCTTCTCGAACAATTTCGGGCGTTTGCCGAATCAGGTTAATATCAAGCATCTTCTTTGAACCTCCGGTCTGTTGTAATCACTTGATTTTACCTTAACCTATCCATTTTTTTACTTCTTGTTTTCCTCCGGGATTTGATAAAAAAACACCAAACGTTATCCGCGCTCGGTGTTTTGGGTTGTAAATTCGCCTGAGTTCCGATCAATTCACATAAACGCCGATCAGAACCGGATCAGGGCAGATAAACAACCAGGTCATCAAAAAATACATCCACCCCGGCC
>DPKV01000110.1 GCA_003542325.1 Anaerolineaceae bacterium | reverse complement strand
CGTGCCAGGCGGTACCCGGCCAAACACTTCCTGGATACCGGCCCGCGGCGAAGAAATCTCCGGCAACTCCTACCTCGGACCCGGCGCGTGCAGCGGCATCCTTTACGGCAATATCGGTACAGGCACTTTCACCTGGCCAACGACAGCTACCTGGCTTTCAGGTTACGATTACACCCCGCCCGTTCACAACGGCCTCGACTTTGACGGTGATTTCGGCAGCCCGATCTACGCCGCTGATTCCGGTGTGATCATCTCCTCCGGCTGGTCGGACCGGGGTTACGGCAACCTGATCGTGATCGACCACGATGGCGGCTGGCAGACCTATTATGGCCACCTCCTGGATAACACACTGCTGCCCTGTGGCTCCAACGTGCTCAAAGGTGAATTGATCGCCTCCATGGGCAGCACAGGCAACTCTACCGGTCCGCACTTGCACTTTGAGCTGCGGTCAGGCGGCCAGCCAGTCAACCCCTGGCAGTACCTGCAGTAAATAAAATAAATTGAACCAAGAAAAATCAAGCCCCTGTCAAATTGACGGGGGTTTTTCATGGAATTACATGCCTATAAGTAATAACAAAAATGAATAAAATTGTTTAAAAAAGTTAGCGGACTAAAGTCCGCGCTCCAAAAACAATTCTTACTTTCGTAAGAAACTACCGTCAAGAAACCCGATTTCCTTTTCCCTGACCTTGTTCCCCGATTTCAGAACCCTAATCCCCAATCGCCCAGTTCCTAATCGTCTGACTCCGCCACCGGGATCACGCTCCGGTTATCCGGGTTTTCACTGGCGATCACGATATAATCGTCCTTAACCAGATACCCATCGTAAGCCTCATCGCCGCGGATCGGCTCCCACCCCGAAAGCACAAACGGGATGGTCCCATCAGCCGTGATCCACTCCCCATTATATTTGCGGGCAATGTGGATATGCGTCCCGGTTGAATGCCCCCCTTCACAGGAAGGGTATCCCAGGGGGTCGCCTGTCTCGACCACCGTCCCGACCGATACGCGCCCTGATTCGGCGATATGCAGGTACAGCACCACCCACCCGGTACGCTCATCTCCGTCACCATCCAAATCCAGAACAAGCACGCCTTCCCCATCCCTGACCACCACCCCGGCCGCGACAGCGGTCGCAGATAATGAGGTCGGATAACAACCGGTCACCTCAGAAGGCGGGGCAAAGTCCAGGGCAGCGTAAGGGGCCATGCTGCCCCACCCGGTATGCGGGCCGCCGGTATAAGCCCATCCGACATCGTTGATGTACGGCAGCTGCATTTCAGGCTGGCGCAACGATCCTTCAATGTGCGGAGCGGCCGTCCAGGGGTCACCAAACAGGCGGTCATAGGTCGCAATAAAGCCATCTTCACCGATTGCCCGTTGAAAATTCGGAACGTCCAATGTCTGGGCAAAGAAATATTGCAGGGCAACCGTCGCAGCATTCTGCCAGGGGTCCGGCCTGACCAGGGTGCCGTCCTGCAGTTCAAACTCGATCAGGCTGCCCTCACGCCAGCGGTAATACCCATCATTGAGAATATTCGCAGCATAAGAAAGTTGCAGGTAAACACCGGTCCAGTATGTCGACTCTAAACCGAGGACGTTATATTCGTCTGTTTTGCTGATGTAAGACTGCGAGAATGCCCCGGCCTGGTATTCCAGCAAGGCCAGCAGTATTCTGGGACTGATCGAATAATTGATCGCAATGTAATCCACAATCTCAGCGGCGCTCCGGGTTCCATTGAACGCCCAGGCGTTGTACCATTGCAGCCAACCGGGATGCTGGTTAATGAAAACGGCGGTATTGAAGGAGACCACATCAGGCCCATTGATAAAAACGGCATCCGGCAGGATCTGGAAAGGCGTCCCCCAAAGCGCACGATAATAAATCGGCATGGACATCGGCATTCCGGGCGGCATAGTCGTGGCGTCTTGGGGGATGATCGGGTTGGCGGCCCGTATCTCCGCTTCGGTGGTATTGAACCGGGCAGCCAGGCCCGGCAAGGTATCACCGGTCTGCGCGACATAATCCACCAGTTCACCGGGGGCGTAGGCGGGCCGGGTGGGAAATGGCGTGATCGCAAGCTGTGCATCAGGTACTGGTGTTTCTGTCTCCTGCGGCAGGATCATTGTGGGCTTCATGCCCGACGAACAGCCGGCAAGTACCAGAGTTATCAGAGTTAATAAGTAAATCCGTTTACGGTTCATAGGAGTATCATCAGAAATCGGTCATTACTGCCGTTTTTTTCTTCTGATCGTGCATTCGGGGTACAAGCATACTCTTTCGAAGGAAAAAAGTCCAGAATGGGTCCTGCGGACAGAAAGAGGATAAGTTAATAACGCTGACCATCAAATCAAGTCAGAATTTACTCCTCCCGGGTGATCTGGGTTTCCTGGGTCCCTGCCGTATTGGCATAAATGTACTCACCATCCCGGATCAGCCATCCTTCATAGGCTGTATTGGCAGCTCTCGCCACCCATCCGTTTAATGTGAACGGTAAAGGCCCATCCGCAGGCACCCACTCCCCATTATAGCGTCGTGCCATGTGGACATGGGTCCCGGTGGCCCGGCCGCCTTCGCAGGAAGGATGCCCAATGCGGTCTCCAGTTTCTACCCAGGTACCTTCTTCGATCCTGTCCTTGGTGGCAATATGCAGGTAAAGCAGGGTCCAACCCGTTTGTTCATAGCCATCACCATCCAGATCGATGACCACGACGCCGTTCCCGGAGCGCACAATTAAGCCGGGCATGGAAGCGACCACCCAGGCAGTCGATTCCTGACAGCCGCTTTCAGCGCTGGCTGGTGCAAAGTCCAGAGCCGCCCAGACATCGGCAGCGCTCCAGGCTGCGTGCGGGCCGCCGGAAAAAGCCCACAAACGACCGATTTCAAAAGGTAAGATCATTTCCGGCTGGACGGTATCCGCCGGGATCAGCGGTTCCACTTCCTGAGCGCGGATCCAGGGACTGTCAAACATCGTCTCAAACAACGTGAAGAAACTTTCCTCACCATATAATCGAACCACCCATTCGTCGAAGTCATACAGTTTGGCGAAGGCATGCATCAATCCAACAGTGCCGGCATTCAACTGGGGCGCCAAACGGATGACCTGGCCATCCAGATAATCGACCACCAGGGTACGTCCCTCCCGCCAGCCGTAATAGCCATCCATGACCGTGCTGGCAAACCAGGCGCACTGTAAATAGAGATCCTCTTTCATGCTGTTGACATATCCCATGGGATACACTCTGTCGAACTCCGTCTGCGGGGTGCCATAGACCCAACCGGATTTATATTCGAGGAAAGCCAATAACAGCCGCGGATTGACTGAATATTCCAGGGCCACCCGACCGATGATATCTGCACCCGATGTCCAGCCGGTCGAGGCCAGGTATTCGGTATATGTTGAAAGGTACCCGCCAGCCTGATCCACAAACGCCTGGATATCAAAATCGACTGTGGAAGGGGAGAAAGTCACTTCGCTGTCCGGCAGAAGCTTGCTGGTCGAACTGGTCTCGCCAAGCCGGTTTGGGATGATGAGCAACTGCCCCGGAGGCAGCAATCCCTCATGGTCAATTTCGTCCGGGGAGGTGATCTCGCTCATCTCCACCCCAAAATGCAAACTGACCACATCCAGACTATCGCCTGCAATCGTGTAATACAGAATTTGCGAATCTTCACTGGGTGGCACGATTTGCCCTTGCGTCGGCAACGCGGCCAGTGTTTTTGTAATATCCGGTTCGGGGGTGGCCGTTTCTGTGGGTGTAGGCTGTGCCGTCTGTGTCACCTGGAGGGAGGCCTTTGGTGTCACTGTGTCAAACTGGCTGACGTCCACACCGGCATCAGGGGCAAGAACGGGATAGACCAGCGCACCGCAAACGACGACAGCCACCAGGAGCGCGACGAGAATCAATAATCCTGTCCGCTTAACGCGGCGCTTATAATAGCGTTCTCTAGCGCTGGATGGCGTTGATCGACGAGCGCCCATCCCATGCCTCCACAGTCAACTCCCCTTTGGTCAAATAACCATCATATTCCACGCCATATCCAGAGGAGACCCAGCCATCCATGATAAATGGCAGACTTCCATCTGCGGCAATCCATTCTCCATTATAACGCCGGGCAATGTGCAGGTGCGTCCCGGTCGAATAACCGCCCTCACAGGAAGGATGCCCAACCGGGTCGCCGGCATCCAAATAATCGCCAACTTTCACCCGGTCAGCGCTGTCGATATGCATGTAGAGGATCGACCAACCGGTCTGCCAGATTCCATCCCCATCCAAATCCTGGATCACCGCGCCGTCCTGCGCATAAACAACCTGCCCCGAAGCCAAGGCGACAACCCAGGCGTCACTGGGGAAACAACCCAAAGCTTCACCGGGAGGGGCAAAATCCAGCGCAGCCCAGGCTGAACCCGAGTCCCAGCCGCCATGCGGGCCGCTGGTATAGGACCAGACATCACCCATTTCAAACGGCAGCTGAAATTCCGGCTGAACAAGGCCTTCCGGGATCATCGGGTCATACGCATTGTCAAAGGGATAGCCAAAGAAACGGTTATAAACAGCATAAATCCCGTCTTCCGAAGTCGCCAAAGGCCAGTCTGCCCTGGTGGTAAGAGCGCACAGCAGATTGAGCACACCGGCTGTCCCGGCGTTGATCGTCGGGTCCACCTGCACGACAGTGTTATCCGAAAGGATCCAGGCAGAGATGGCGTTGATCTCCCAGAGATAGTAGCCCCGGTTTAATAGGTCAGCGGCATAGTTAAGCTGTAAGTACAGCCCTTGCAGCCACGAAATATTGACCCGCATGGGATAGTCCAGCGTTTCCCCGTCCGGATTGCTCTTCGTCACCCACCCGCTTTGATACTCCAGTACCGTCAGCAGCAACCTTGGATTGACCGAATACTCCAATGCGACCCGGGCCAGAATCTGGCTGCCGGTGAGTGAAACTCCGTCAACCTCTTCCGAATAGGTGGAGAGGTATCCTCCCCTGGCGCTGACAAAGGTTGCGACATCAAATCCGGCATTAGAGGGGCTGTTGACGAGTTCCGAATCCGGTATAATTTTAAAATCAGTAGCGGTCAGTTCGAATACCGGAGGTGGAACGACCAGGACCTGCCCGATGACGAGCTGATCGGCGTTTGAAATCCCATTTTCATTGATCAACCGGGTTACCGTGACCTGGAACTGCTGGGCGATTTTAGCTAACGTATCCCCGTATTGAACCGTATATTGGACGGTTTCCGCCCTCACCGTGGGCAAAACCACGGGATTGTTGGGGGTGGGTGTTTGCATTGGGGAAACAGGATCTGAGGCAGTCGGTTGAAAATCCGCAGGAGTTGCAGTCGCGATGAAATAACGCTCACTATCCGTCAGCCCTGAAGCCTGCCATTCTTTCGCACCCGGCCCAGGTTGATAACAACCGCTCAGGGTTGCGGCGATGATAATGATGAGCCCTGCCAGTCGTTTTATTTTCAAGGGTTACTCCCCTTCCGAGGATTGACAAAACAAAGAATAATAAAGAAGTTCCTGATCCCGTACTGCGGCAGCCTGTTCCTCTGCGGCAGCGCTAAAATCCAACGCGTGCTCGAGGGCATAATCCGCACCATAGGACCAGTAACGCGGCAAGACCAGGAGGGGATTTCCCATTTCCCTTTCTGGTTCTCCCAAAGGGATCCAGTTATACATCAGAGGACCCCGTGAATAGACCGTAAAACCAATTTCATAGCCCGCTTCGTCGGCAATCTCCACGGCCTGGCTGGTGAAATTCCCACCCGGCCAGATAAATGCCAGCGAGGAAGTCCCAAAGTGTTCCTGGATGACCTCCATAGGATGGTAGATTTCCTGTTCCACAACATCAAGCGTGGTGTAGCTTTGAATGTAGACATGGTTATGTCCATGAGGTTGGACCTCGACATAACCCGTATCCACATAGCCCTGAATTTTCTCCCAGATACTGTCCGGTGTGGCATCCGTTGTTGGCCAGGCCAGGGTCAGAGTCCAATCATTGGCCTCCAAATAAGGCATGAACAACGCCGGAGTGTCCGGGCGGCGATCGTCCAAGATCAGGATCATCGAATATTTAGGAATACTCATATTATGGGTTAAAAAATCCACCAGTTCAGATGTTGTCACCGTTTCAAATCCCATTTCCTGGGCATAGGCCATAAAATACTCAAAATAAGCCGCTGTAATATCCTCAGCCTTGGTGGGTTCCTTCCCGGCTGGGAGAATACTATGAAACATGATGGGTACAACAATCGTGCCAGGTTCGGCTTTGCCCTCCCCCCAGCGATCGGCAAGGTACTGGCAGGTATCTTCAACATACTGAACCGGTTCCACACCCGGGTACAGGGAAGCGGAAATAAAGGATTCAACAGCCCATGGCGTTGGTGTGTTCGTAGGCTTCATGGTTGCCGTCGGTGTGATCGTGGCCGTTGCGGTCAGGGTTGGTGAGGCAGTTGGGGTCAGGGTTTCGGTTGGGGTCAGGCTGGGAACAAATCCCCATTCACGCAACAAATCACTTTCACAGGAAGTGACAAATAACATCACAATAATCAGGAGAAAAATAATTCTTTTTTTCATCAATTCTCAGATATGATTGAATAAACTGACATGATTATACCGAAACTGTGACTTTGATGATAGCATCAGCATTTTTCCCGGTTATCGTGTAAAATTAAGTGGAAGTAGAACAATCACCGGCAGAAAAGGAGGTTCGCATGAAGAAGTCTGTCTGGCCTTTGCTCGTCATTTTCTTTTTAGCTGGGGGGTTGACAGCTATTTTGATCGGACAAGTGAAACTGGCACCGAAAACGCAGGATAACTCCGTCGAAGCGATCAGTGAAAGATGGACGGAGTCCGGCCATGCCGATCAGGAAGCAGAGGCGTTTATTCATTGGGACGAAGACGATCCTGCTGAAATCCCCGCAAATTGTGCCAAATGCCACAGCGCATATGGCTACCTGGATTATCTTGGCGAAGATGGTACGGAAGCGTTGATGGTTGACGCAGCCGCCAACATCGGCTCTGTCGTCACTTGCAACGTCTGCCACAATCCGACCGCTCACGAAAAAGAGGTGGCATATTTCCCATCCGGAGCGGAGGTATCCATCGAAGGGGGTTCAGTTAACTGTGCCGAATGTCACCAGGGCACGCGTTCAGGCTTGAACGTCGAATCAGCCACCCAGGACCTGCCTGAGGATGAGGTGAATTCTGACCTGGGATTCATCAATGTCCACTATAAAATCGGCGGAGCGGTCCGCTACGGGTCAGAGGTGACTGTTGGTTATGAATATCCGGGGCAAACTTATGCGGGGTATTTCCTTCATACGGAAAACTACCAATACTGTACGGATTGCCACGATCCCCACGCTTTGACCATCGATGCCGTAGAATGCGCGGCCTGCCATCCTTCCGTCAGTGACCTGGCGGATATTTGGTCTGTCCGGAGTGAGGGCACCCCCGACTATGACGGGGATGGCAATACTACCGAAGGGGTTTATGGTGAAATTGAAACCCTGCATGAAATCATGTATGCCGCGATCCAGCAGTATGCCACTGACGTTGCCGGCACATCAATCATCTACGCAGGGTCCTTCCCGTATTGGTTCAATGATACCAATGGGGACGGAAATGCAGATGAGGATGAAATTAACTTCGGCAATCAATTTACCGATTGGACACCCCGGCTGCTAAAGGCTGCCTATAACTACCACCTCGTCAATGAAGACCCCGGCGGTTTCATGCATAATGCCCCCTATCTGGTGCAGTTGATGGTTGACAGTATTGCAAACCTTTCAGAGGCAAGTCCATTTGCGATGGGGAATCTGATTCGTCCCGATTAATCGAATTAACAAACCAGAAAAGGCTGTCCGTGAATTTACAACTAAAATCTGGACAGCCTTTTTTGATCTT
>DPKV01000151.1 GCA_003542325.1 Anaerolineaceae bacterium | reverse complement strand
GTAACGTCATAACCGTGATAAGATGGCGAAGGGAAAATTGGCATCAGCCAGATCCCGGTAATGCCAAGGTCTGTCGTCGTTTCCGGATCACCATCGTTGAGGTAGTCCAGTTTCTCGATGAGTCCATTCAGATCACCAATCCCATCTCCATCGCTGTCAAAGAAAGAGCGAACAAAGACCTCATAAAATACACTGTCATTCCACCAGGGATAACCGTCCGTGCCCTGCGGGAGTCCGATGACCGGTTCAACAGGATAGACTGTGAGATCAACTTCAGGCAGGTTGGGGGTTTCTGTCTCAACAGGTGCGGTCAAAGTTTGAGCAGCCGTGGCCGTCAATGAACCATAGATTTCTCCGGCGATCCGGGTTGAAAGTTGATCAATTTGCGCCTGAGAAGGACTGCAAGCCATCAAAATAGCGACAATGCAGATGCCAGTCAGCACCATAAAAGTCTTTTTATTCACATTGAACCTACCTTTCAGATCCCTATCCAAAATTATGCGATCCGCTTTGATCCCTTACATGCGCAGCTAATTTCCAGCCTCAATCCGATCTATAGAGCCTATGGATGAGAAATCTTTCCCCAACTGGGCCAGAGTTCATCCGACGGTAAAGTTAATAAGGAGGATTGTTCACTGCCATCGGGATTCATAAGATAGATCTCAAAATTTCCATCCCGCTGTGTTTGAAATGCGATCAGGGAACCATCAGGCGACCAAACCGGATTCTCATCAAAGCCGGGTGATTCGGTCAGTTGTAGGATATCGCTCCCGTCAGCGCTCATGACAAACACATCCGTGTTACCTGTATTAGGAACCAGACCGTTGAAGGCAATTTGCTCACCGTCCGGTGACCAAACTGGGAACAATTCCCAATCCGGGCTGTCCGTCAAGGCCTGCTGGTTGCTGCCATCCGCATCCATCACAAAGATATCCCAATTGCCATTCCGGTCCGATGAAAACGCGATCTGCTGCCCATCCGGTGACCAGTCCGCGAACTGGTCATTGGCGGCGTTTTCCGTCAACCGGGTCAGGTTTGTCCCATCCAGATCAATGGTGTATATTTCGTAAAATTCATCGCTATCATAATCCGCATCAAATATGATCTTTGACCCGTCAGGCGACCAGGCGGGATGGTCTTCACCCGTTTCCGTCTCGGTCAGCCCGCGGAGGTTTTGTCCATCGCTATCCACCAAATAAATCTCATATTTCAATTCAGGAAAAGCGGGGTTCGGGTCATCCCTCGCTGAAAGGAACACAACCTGGCTGCCATCAGGGGACAATGCAGGGCTGTCATCAAAGGCTGGATCATTCGTCAGGCGGAGCAAGTTACTGCCATCGGCCTGCATGATATAAATTTCGGGATTACCGTCCATGTCGGAGTAAAAGGCGATCACTCCCTCCAGGCTTGTTGGCTTTGTTGGTGTCGTTCCCGCGGTAGCNNTTAAAAAGAATGTCACTCGACGCATTTCCTCATCCCTCTCAGCTCAATATTGGATTTCGAACGCTTTAATTATATCCAACATCCAAAATATGCTTCCCCACCAAACAAAACGATAGATAATCCATGTCAATCCTTCCCCGTGTCGTGTGAAATTGGAATGTAAATAATTTTAATTGGAAAAAGGAGGCCGGAATATTATGGAAACAAATCAGGTTGAATACCAATATTAAATGATTCATTACCAGTGAATGCGTTCTATGCAATGATAAAAAGAATCAATGGATTGTAAACATGACTGGAAAAGAAAAGCAAAGGTCATACAGCTTTGGATGCCGGCAATCCTGGCCAACTTGCGCTATCATCATAAACATTGATTATGGAATATTGCCACTCCATTATTGGTCTGGTCATACTTCACCAGAATTCCAACCATTTGATTTTTAATTTAATAAAATAATTAAAACCAGAAAAGTTAGTGTTGATAACAACCTGCTTCAACTGTCACCCGGTAATTTTCCAGACCAGGTTCGTCCCATTGGATCCAATCACAGTGGGGATTGGCATATAAAACAACGATCTCTACTATGCCCTGGCTGAATGTTTCTTGACCATCTTTCCGTGTGAAGTAATTTGTACAATTTCCAGGCTGACGAGGATTTACAACCGGATAAAGATGGAAATACCAGTTATCATCAAATTCCGTTTTATGGTGCTCAAAAATCATCAAATCCACACCACTATTATTTGCAAACTGGAACTCAGCGCAGCACTGATAATCGCTTGGATTCTTTTTACCAAACAGCTCGCTTGTGACCACATAGCTGGCCGTGTATTCTCCTTTATAAACCACACAGGCGTCAATTGGGCAGGGTTCAGTTCCTGGCGAGTCCAAACATTTGGACCCAAAACTCGAATCCGTTGCCGGTTCCGGGTTAACTTCGGCAGCAATTGGCAGTGATTCTGGATCCTGATCTGAAGTATTGTCATCCAGGCGGTGAACCCAGTAATTTGCTGAAAATAAACTACACCCCAGCGTAGAGAAAATCGCGAAAATAATGATCATAAAAGCAATTGTTCGATGGCATAGATTTTTTTGATCAGCAGTTCTCATTGAATATCCAATCAGTCGACAGAATTTTGGAAGATGATTAATGAAAATAATTATTTGAGAACAAACCCTAAGATTTCTAATAACTTTCTAATTTTACACCCAATCTAAATCACAAGCCACATGACCAGGTTTTCATTTCAAGACTGTGATTATATTGAATAACATCCACCTTCGGCCGGTACTGCAGCGCCTCAGCTAAATGCACCTGCGTGATCTCTTCCGCCCCGGCCAGGTCAGCCATCGTCCTGCTCAGCTTCAGCACCCGGTGATAGGCCCGCGCTGTCAATTACAATTGGCGGATAGCTGTCTTTATCAGTATCCCGAGATCATTGAAAAGTTGAAATCCATGAGGAAGAGTTAGCGCTAAGCCATCTCGTTTCTTATGATCCAAGAACAATCTTTACAGCCTCAAGAATGGCTGAAAGCGCCTCTGGGTCTACTTCTCCTATTTTCCGAATAAAACGCTCTGTTGACAACGAACGGATTTGGAAAGCATCCATTGCAGATGTCTTTTCCAGACCGTTGCGTTCGTTTGCCTGGATCTGGACCAACCAGGGCGCTTTCGAGAAGCGGTCTTTCCATGTTGTGATGGGAACAATAATCCGCAATGGGAGGACTCCAACCTCATCAATATTTACAATGACTGCCGGCCTTGACTTCTTGATTTCAGCACCAACGGTAGGATCCAGATTAATTAACCAAATTTCTCCCCTATGCATGGAAGTCGTCTCCATCCAAAGCTGTAAAGGCAGTCAGCTCTTTATCCGTCTTGTAATCTACCAACAATGCTTGAGCTGCTGCTGCTAGTGTTGATTTTTGATGCATTTCGATTTGTTCATCCAGCATTTTTCGCACAAGCTCTGAAAAATTCCGCTTTTCTTGTTTGGCAATTTTATTTAGTATTCGTTTCTGCTCAGGATCAAGTAAAATCTGAACGCGTTCCATTTAACACCTCGTCTATACGTAACTTAATTATGTATATATTATACACATCTAATATGTGTTTATCAAGTGACAAGATGCTTTGAATCACATCAACTCCAGCTTGGGCCGGTACTGCAGCGCTTCAGCCAGGTGCACCTGGGTGATCTCCTCCGCCCCTGCTAAATCGGCAATCGTCCGGCTAAGCTTCAACACCCGGTGATAGGCCCGCGCGGTTAACTGCAACTGGCGCATGGCCGTCTTCATCAATGCCTGGCAGGGGTCATCCAATTCGCAATATTTCCGGATCTGCGCCGGGCGCATGTCCGCATTGCTGGCGATATCTGTGTCTGCAAAGCGCACTCGCTGCCGCTCCCGGGCTGCTTCCACCCTCGCCCGCACAGTGGCGGAACTCTCCCCCGGCTGCATATCCCGCAGTTTCTGAAATTCCACCCGCGGCACCTGCATGTGAATATCGATCCGGTCCATCAACGGGCCGGAGATCCGCTTTTGGTAGCGCGTGACCATCGTTGAGGAGCAGGTGCAGGGTCGTGAGGGATCGCCGTAATAGCCACAGGGACAGGGGTTCATCGCCGCCGCCAACTGAAAATTCGCCGGGAAGGTCAGCGAGCCCTGCGCCCGGCTGATCGTGACAACCTTGTCTTCCAATGGCTGGCGCAGGACCTCCAGCA
Organism: Anaerolineaceae bacterium; assembly: GCA_003542325.1. Taxonomy (GTDB): domain Bacteria; phylum Chloroflexota; class Anaerolineae; order Anaerolineales; family Anaerolineaceae; genus Brevifilum. The sequence goes on along the minus strand of DPKV01000151.1, from coordinate 1,073 downwards.
CCTTTGAACTGAACTCCGGCAGCTCATCCAGGAACAGCACCCCGCGGTGCGCCAGGCTGATCTCGCCCGGGTGCGGCCAGTTGCCGCCGCCCACCAGGCCCGCGTGGCTGATCGTATGGTGCGGCGCGCGAAACGGCCTGGCCCGGATCAGCGGCACATCCGATGGCAGCAGGTCAGCCACACTGTAAATGCGGGTCACGTCCAGGGCCTCATCAATCGTCATCGCCGGGAGGATGGATGGCAGCGCCCGCGCCATGAGGGTTTTCCCTGCGCCCGGTGGGCCGATCATCAGCAGGTTATGCCCACCCGCAGCGGCCACTTCCAGGGCACGTTTGACATGTTCCTGACCTTTGATCTCACTGAAATCCGTCTCCACAAGCACTTCTTCTGCATGATGGTCCGGCGGTTCGGCCGGGTTCAGCAATTTCGTCCCAGTGAGGTGGTCATAAAGGGCATTGAGAGTAGGCGCAGGAATGACCGTGATATCGGGGATCAATGCCGCTTCGGGGGCATCCACTTCCGGGACGATGACGGTCTTGTACCCCTCCTGACGGGCCAGCGCAGCCATTGGCAGGACGCCCTTCACATGTCGTACGCCCCCATCCAGCGATAACTCGCCGATGATCAGCGTATCCGCAACAGCGTCCGGTTCCAGTTGTTCCGTGGCGATCAGCACCCCCACCGCAATCGGCAGGTCATAAGCCGGCCCTTCCTTACGGACGGAGGCCGGTGCGAGGTTAACGGTCACTTTTCTGCGGGGATAGTAAAACCCGGCGTTCTTGACGGCGGACTGCACCCGCTCACGGCTTTCCTGCACCGCGGCGTCCGGCAAGCCGACGATCACTATCTTTGGCAGACCACCGCCGGTATCCACTTCCACTTCAACAATGACACCATCCAGGCCGATAACTGCACATGAGTTGACCGTTGCGAGCATAAATACCCCGTTTCTGTGGTGAAAACGAATAATCAAATTGTATCAAAGAGTCTGACTTTTAAGATCCCGGTTTTGGGATTAAAAAACAAGAGTTTTTTGCTGTGATATTTAGTAACTACTCAGGCAGTTGATATAA
>DPKV01000041.1 GCA_003542325.1 Anaerolineaceae bacterium | reverse complement strand
TCCCTCAGGGCAATCGCAAAGTGAACCCTTGAGATTTCTGCATGCGATAGTCAATCAGCAACCCCATCCCCAGCCCTTCCCCTATTCCCTTCGGGTATTCCGCTTCGCTCCAGGGGAAGGGTGCCCGAAGGGCGGGAAAGGGTGAATTTTGGGTAATAAAGAGTTCAATAAACTGAAACAAATGAATTTGCGATTGCCCTGCTTTTTCCCTATCCAGTCGACTTCCCCCATCCAAATAACCTGATCCCGGGTCACCTGATACCTGTCCCCTGTTTCCATTCACCATTTACCTATTCCATGATAGAATAGGTGCATGAAACATCTGACCCCCGATGAAGTCCTCCTGGGCCTGCTCAAAGCTCAACCCGCCCACGGGTATGAGCTGCTGGAGTGGTTCCGCTCCCCACAGCATCTTGGCAGGATTTGGAAGATGAGTACCAGCCAGCTCTACGCGGTACTTAAGCGCCTGGAGGAATCCGGTCTGATCGCCGGACGCGTCCTGCCCGGCGCTGACGCCCCCTCCCGCACGGAATATACCCTCACCAAACAAGGCGAGGCGCGCCTGATGGCCTGGCTGAACGATCCCCACCCACCGATCAGCATTCATCGCATCCGGGTTCTGTTCCTCAGCCGTCTTTATATTGCCCGACTTCTGAACCTGCCCGCCCAGGACATCATCACCCGGCAGCTTTCGACCTGCGAACAAAACCGTCAGCGGTTACAGACGGAACTTGCCGAGGTTACAACGGATATTGAGGCCCTGACCCTGAATTACATGGTGGGCCAATTCGATGCGGTGATAGCCTGGTTGAAAGATTGCCAAACGTCAACTTTGTCCAGTCCCCAAAATTTCCCTGCCGCCCCAGCGGCAGCAACCTCACACCATCCAGAAAGGTGATCCCATTAAACGTCAACTTTACATCACTCTCGTTCTGACACTGACAGCCGTTATGGTAGTCACCGGCTGCGTCCCGGCTACCCAGACCGCTGCACCAGCCGGGCCGGAAGCAACACCCCTTCCATCCGAGGAAGAAGCAACGGATACCACAGGCAGGTTCACGATCCAGGCGGACGACAGCGTCCAACCCGTCATCACGTCGCTGTATGGCTCCCTGTTTGCGGGTGAACTGCCCGCCTTCGTCGATGAAGGCGGCGACCTGTTGGTGCAGGCCGCGCCCGAGGACGAAGCCTTCTCATTGGAACCCCTCCCGGCGACCTTCCTGCCCGGCTGGCAAATGGTCCCCCAAAGCGAAAACGCCGACCTGACCAATTTCATCGGCTTCGCCGTATCCCCCGACGGTCAGCAGCTGCTGATCGACCTGGGCGAACTTCCGTCCTCCATTACCCTGACCGACCAGGCGGGCAACACGATCACCTTCCAGCAGCCCATCCACCGCGTGATTTCCACCTACGGCCCCTCAACGGCCATGGTCTACAGCGTGGGTGCGGGCGGACGCCTGGTGGCTGCCAGTTACCTCGGCGCGCGGGATGAAGCCGGCGCTGCCGCCATGAGTCGGATCGATCCCCGCTTTGAATCCCTGATCGGCGATGACTACTTCAGCCAGGATGATTTCAACCTTGAAGAAGCCGCCAACCGCAACCCCGACCTGATCATCACCAGCGCCCGCACGGCCTGGCTGGACACCGTCAGCGAGTTGGGTGTGCCCTACTTCCCTTATGATGCCGAAACACCCGAAGCCCTCAAAGAGGCCATCCTGCTCACCGGCCAGCTCTTTGGCCCCAACACAACCGCGCAAGCTGAGGCCTGGGTGAAGTATTACGAGTGGATCGAAGCGGCTATTCTTGAGCAAACCGAGACCCTCACCGAGGCTGACCAGCTCAGAGTCCTCTTCACCGGCACCAGCCCCTTGCGTATTGCCAGCGGTGAGATGATCCAGTCCAGCCTGATCGAGATCGCAGGCGGCATATCCGTCAGCGCGGACCTGACCGGTTACTGGAACGACGTCAACCTGGAGCAGGTTGCGGCCTGGGACGCCGATCTGATCCTCGTCCCGCCCTACGGCGGCGCATCCGTCGGCGCCATCACCGAAGACCCCGACTGGCAGATTCTCGATGCCGTCCAGGCCGGCCGGGTCTATCGCATGCCCAAACTGGTCGCCCCCTGGGATACGCCCACACCCGATACGGTCATCGCCATCATCTGGCTGTCCAATCTCCTTTACCCCGATCTGGACACCCCGGATTGCGGTGAGCAGGTACAATATTTCTATAACACCTTCTACAACTACGACATATCGGCGGAAGAAATTGACTCACTCTGCGCCATCAACTGACGCACCAAAGCATAAACATCCCTGGATCACCGGCCTGGTCATCTATATCCTGCCGGTGATCCTGTTCGGGTTGGCCCTCCTATTGGGACGCTACCCGATCACGCCCGGAGAAGTCGGCCGGTCTTTGCTCTCACCGTTTTTCCCCAATTTGGCAGCGGATATCCCGGAGGTCGCCCAACAGCTTGTCCTCCGCATCCGCCTTCCCCGGGCACTGGCCGCCCTGCTGATCGGCGCCAGCTTTGGCGCGACCGGCACAGCCTTTCAGGCCATCTTCAAGAACCCCCTCGTCGATTCCAACATCCTCGGCGTCACCTCCGGCGCGGGCTTCGGCGCGGCGCTGGCCCTCCTGCTCTTCCGTGACGCCTGGCAGGTGCAGCTTTTCGCCTTTGCTTTCGGTCTGCTGGCGGTCTTTCTGGCCTTTTTTGGCAGCCGTCTCTACAAATCCAGCCCGCTGCTCGTCCTGACCCTGATGGGCATCCTGATCGGGTCGCTCTTCAATTCCCTGATCGCCCTGCTCAAATACCTGGCGGACCCCCTGGACACCCTCCCCGCCATCACCTTCTGGCTCCTCGGCAGCCTGACCACGATCACCTGGACGGATATCCCCGCCCTGGCGGTCATTATCATCGGCGGCGTGGTCTTCCTGCTCCTTATCCGCTGGCGGCTGAACATCCTCTCCCTGGGGGATGCAGAAGCGAAATCCCTCGGGATGGACCCCGCCCGTTCCAAACTGTGGGTCATCCTGTGCGCCACCCTGATGACCGCCGCGGCCGTTTCCGTCAGCGGCGTGATCGGCTGGGTCGGGCTGGTCATCCCCCACGCCGGGCGGCTGCTGGTCGGGCCGGACCACAAACGCCTGCTGCCCGCCAGCATCGCGCTGGGCGCCGCCTTCATGCTCCTGATGGATACCGTCGCCCGCACCGTCCTCCCCGGCGAGATCCCGCTGGGGGTGCTGACCGGGCTGCTGGGCGTGCCGATCCTGATCCTCCTCCTGCGGCGCAACCGGATGGGATGGTGACCATGCGCCTGCAAGCCAGCCACCTCAACTTCAGCTACCTCCCCGGCCAAACCGTCCTTCACGACGTCTCCCTGGCGGTCGGGGCCGGCGAAACGCTCTACATCCTCGGCCGCAACGGCAGCGGAAAGACCACCCTGCTCTCCTGCCTGGCCGGACTGCTCCAGCCGGACGGCGGCGAGGTGCTGCTCGATGACAAACCGATCAGGGACTTCTCCGCAGCCGAACGCGCCCGCGAGGTCGGCCTGATCCCGCAGATGCACACCCCCGTATTCGGCTTCACGGTCCGGGAGATGGTCATGATGGGCCGCGCACCGCACCTGGGCTGGCTGGGCTCTCCCAACCACGAAGACCAGGCCATTGCCGATGAAGCTCTGGCGCAGGTGGGGCTGTTTGAACTGCGCGACCGCCCCTACACCGAGATCAGCGGCGGCGAACAGCAGCTCGTCCTCATCGCCCGCGGCCTGGCGCAGAAATGCCGGGTGCTCCTGATGGACGAACCCACCGCACACCTCGACCTCAGCAACCAGCACCGCATTCTGGAGATCGTCAACCAGCTGTCGGACCGGGGCCTGTCCTTCATCATTGCCTCCCACTCACCCAACAACGCCCTCTCCTACGCCGACCGGGTCCTGCTCATGACCGGCGGCTGGGTCACCGCTTATGGCAGCCCGCAGGAAACCCTCACCGAATCGCTGCTCTCAGCCGTCTACGGCATCCGCACCGAGGTCATCACCAAAGAAATCGACCACGTTCAGACCCCCGTGGCGGTCATCACCCAGCGGCCCATCGCACTGGAACCCGAATCCCTCCATGAACCGGACAGCTTCCTGAGCCGGGTCTTCTCCAACGGACAAAATGACCCCCAACTGATCCTCGTCACCGGCCTGAGCGGCGTCGGCAAGACCACCTGGGTCACCCGCCTGATCGAACTCGCCCGCAATACCGGGCTGTCCGTCAGCGGGATCCTCTCCCCCAGCACCTTCAAGGACGGCCGCAAGACCGGCATTCAGGTCGTGGACCTCGCCACCGGCGACCGGCAGCAGTTGGCGCAGCTACGGGAAAACGACTCCGCCGCCATCCGCACCCCGCGCTGGGCCTTTGACGCGGCAGCCATGGATTGGGCTAACCTGCGCCTGGCCGCAGCGGAGACAAGTGACCTGCTGGTCATTGACGAACTCGGGCCGGTCGAGTTCTTCCAGGGCAAGGGCCTGCTGGCCGGGATGGCACGGTTGGATGAGGGGAAATACCGGGTCGCCTGCGTCGTGGTCAGGTCTGCATTATTGCCGAACGCGCTGCAGCGGTGGCCGAATGCGATTGTGGTGAATGGGGGAGTGAAGGGGTAAGGTTGGAGCGCGGCAGTCCCTTTACCGGTGATCAGCGCAGCGCCAAGCGTCGTGAGACGCTGGCGAGATGAAGCAATCTAAGTATTTCAACCTTAATATAATCTATCCACATAAAATCGCACTCTCCCACCAAGTATTTTGCCATTTTCCCCTAGATTCACAGGCTTCTTTGACGGCATTAAGGTAAAATCATCATATTGCACAAAAGGGAGAGGAACGATATGACCAACAGCCACTTTCATGAAAACCAGTTTTTCACCGCCCTGCGGGACATCTTCGTCGGCGCGGAGATTGAAGGCGAATCGGGTTTCATCAACCTGATGCGGATCAAATCCCGCTACTACACCGAAGGTGTTTTTCCCCATCTTAAAAAGGATATCGACGCCGCTCTGGAACCTTTCCCCCAATTCCGCGAAGAACTCTTCGATAAGCTTTTCACCTTTTTCGAGCGCTATTTCAGTGAAAGCGGCTCCATATATTTCCGCTATACCCCCCTGCACCAGAACATTTACGAAAAGGTTTACACCGATGACCGGGACGTAGTCCTCTTCTGGAAGACCCACATGCTTTATTACGTCAAGACGGACCGGATCTTCAACAGCCTTAAGGTTGAGGTGGATGGGATCAATTTTTATTTCGATGCCAGCCAGATCGAGCACAAGCGCGCCAACGAAAAGCGCGATGTGGTCTTCACCTTCCGGGACGTCGCGCCGGATGGTGCGCTGGTCTTCAATACCGCCTATTCCGAACGCGGCCGGGTCACCAAGGTCGATGATATCCTGAGAGACCTGCGAAAAGCGGAGATTGACCTCTCGGATGAGACCCTGGGTAAAGCTTTCCGGGTCTTCGAGAAACAATCCGAAGTGGACTTCTTCATCAACAAGAACGCCCGCGCTTTCCTCGAAGAGCAGTTCGACCTGTGGATGTACCAGTACCTCTTCAAGGACCAGGCCGACATCTGGTCAGCCGAACGCCTGGCACAGCTTCAAACCCTGAAAGGGATCGCTTATAAAGTGATCGCCTTCATCAGCCAATTCGAGGACGAGCTGGTCAAGATCTGGAACAAACCCAAGTTCGTCCGCAACAGCCACTATATCATCACCCTTGACCATTTCCTCCAACCCGGCCGGGAAGATTTGCTGGAAAAGCTCTTCGAACACCCGGGGATGGAAAAACAAATCGAGGAATGGTATTTTTTAGACATTCTTTCGCAAAAGATTACTCCACAAGACTTACTTAGAAAAATCAATATAAATAGCGCTAAAGAAAAGTTCAGCACAAATAATGCTCAATTTTTATCAATAGATACAAGATTCTTTCCTAATATTGAATCCTTCATAATTTCCAGCTTTATTAATTTAGAAGAAAATATTGATGGTTGGTTAATTCACTCAGAAAATTATCAAGCATTACTAACCCTTACAAAAAAATTTAAAGGAAAAATTGATGCGATTTATATTGATCCCCCTTATAACGCAGATTCAACAGAAATTTCATACGAAAACACATATAAACATTCGAGTTGGCTTTCATTAATTGAAAATAGAGCGTCACAATCAAAACCTTTATTGGCAAAAAACTCAGTTTTTGTTTGTGCAATAGATGAAGTTGAACAAGAATCCTTGGGGAATTTATTCTCAACAATCTTTTGGGATAGACAGAAGACTTGTGTAGTAGTGATTCACAATGCTACAGGTCAACAAGGGAATAATTTCTCGTCAACACATGAATATGCTTATTTTTTATATCCACTCAATGGAAATTACATTGGTTTAGAAAATAGAGAAGACAATCCTGACATTCGCCCATTAAGAAATGTTTCAAAAGGGGCACATTTGCGAACCGATGCAGCAAATTGCTTTTATCCAATACTCATTAAAGAAAAAGAAATTATTGGATTTAGAAATAAAAATTTTAAGAAGAATTCTTCGTGTAAGACTGTTCTATTAAAGTCATTAAATAATTTAAATCACTTTCTGGTTTTAAAGTAATCTCATAGTCACCCAGACCCCAGTGACCAACCTTAGAAACATCTCTGGCCATTTCCCGCGGATCATCCAATTTTCCTTTAGGTAAATTTAACCACAGCTTCATCTGCTTCTGCTGGAGACCAGCACAAACAAAGTCTTTTTCTATTTTGAAAGAAATAAACGTTACATACACCCTAATTTCTATATTACTATCGATTTCCAGGATTTTACTTTTTATTTTCTGGTATAATTCTATAATATCTTCATTAGAATTTTTAAAATGATCCTCTTCACTCATTACTTTTACTTCATCAATAACCTTTTGCACATTTTTATTGCTTTTACTAACAGTAGTAATTGATTCGTTGGTATCTTGTGATTTAATCTGATTAAAAAGAATATTACCATTATTAAATCTATTAACTTCCCATAATTCAAAGGCTAAATCTTTAAATTCTATAGATTTGAGCTGATATGTGGTAAACTGTGGCGCAATAAAGATTACCTTGGATTGTGACCAATCCACATCATCCCTTCTTAAATTCTTATCCATATGTTCATTGTATTCCAAAATAAAGTCAGCTTTATTATTCAATAGTAAGGCCAAATAAGCATATCCCTGGTCAATAACACTGAAATTAACTCCTCTTTTATATTCAATTATTACAAAAGAATTTGACTCTTTATCAAAGGCCAGGGTGTCAATTCTCAATTTATTTAGTTGAAATTCTGATGTAACCATTTCCAGGCCGAAGATCTCTTGAAGATTCTCTTCTGTGAGTTTCTGCAAGTCCCTTTCCAGTTTGAAGTCGATTTTCTTTACTCGTTCCAATTTGTCGTTATTGATAGAGAATAATGGCATG
>DPKV01000220.1 GCA_003542325.1 Anaerolineaceae bacterium | reverse complement strand
CTGTCGGTGCAGGTCAATCACCTGGGATAAGAAGGCCTCCCGCGCCAAGGGGTCCAGCATGGAAGTGGGTTCATCCAGGAGGAGGATTTTTGGTGAACGGGCCAGGATTCCCGCCAGTGCAACCCGCTGGATTTGTCCCCCGGAAAGCAGGTGGGGTGGATGACTGGCTTCCTGTGCCATCCCCATGGCTTCCAATTCCGCCGTGACTCGGGATTGAATTTCCCGGGAAGGAAGATTGGCGTTTTCCAGCCCAAAGGCAACATCTTCCGCGACGGTAGAGGCGACGATCTGATCGGCCGGGTTCTGGAACAGCAGCCCGACCCGAGAACGAAGCGCATGGATTTGATAAGGGTCCTGTGGATCCAGGCCATCGATCCTGAGCCGCCCTGCTGAGGGCTGCAGCAAGCCGTTAATCTGCCGGATCAGGGTCGTTTTACCCGACCCATTTTCCCCTACCAGGGCAATAAAAGCGCCTTCATCAACCTCCAGGTCGATTCCACGCAGAATATCAGGTTGATCTTTGGGAAGATCGTCCGGCCGGTAATGTAACCCTTCAATCTGAATGAGTTTTGTCACGGGCTAATCATATCAGGATTTCTGAACTGTTTGGCGTTTTTCATCCTTTTCAAGAGAAAATTATATTTTATGACCCGATGAATGAGAATAGGTTGAGGACGAAAACGTGTATAATTATTGAGGTAAAGAGAAAAGGGAGAATTTTATAAATTATCCTGTGTAAACCAGATCATTATTTTCACAGGCTATTTGAAAATTTCGGAACGAATGAACATGATTTTGCGTCTTTAATGAGAAAGGACAGCAAAAATGAGGAACTTTAGGAAAAATTCTCGCAATACTATTTTTGGGTTGATCGCACTCATTCTTTTGGGAGCTATTTTCCTGACCGGGTGTAGTGGATTAACCTCAGGCGATGAGGTGTCCAAATTGGTGCCCACCTATGCCGCGCAGACCCTCCAGGCGCTTTCAGTGGAACAGACCATCACATCCTATGAGACGTTGGTGGCGCAACTTTCGCAGACGCCTCAGGTGACCCCGACTCCTGAAAACGCTGCAACTGAAGTGGTTATTCCCCCAACAGCGCAGCCAACCCTGACGCCTACGCCCACCGTTCAAACCGTACCGTGCAACTGGGCTGCCTATGTGAAGGATGTGACCATTCCAGACAATACCACCATGGAACCGGGAACCACTTTTACAAAAACCTGGCGAGTAAAGAATATTGGCTCCTGTACCTGGACAACGGATTATGATTTCGTTTTTGTCAGCGGGAAAGCCATGAACGCCCCTTCACGAATCGGTTTACCTGGCACGGTTATCCCCGGCCAAACCATTGATATCTCCATTATGATGGAAGCGCCCGATACTGACGGTACTTACGCCGGCTATTGGATGCTGGCAGATGCAAATAAAAACAAATTCGGTATCGGCCCTTCTGCGGACGGGAATATTTGGGTGAAGATTGTTGTGGACACTCTGCCCAAAGTAATTTTCGATTTTTCGGAAGAGCTTTGTTCTGCCACCTGGGATTCCAGCGCTTCAAGGCCTGCCCATCTGACTTGCCCAGGTAAAGAAACCGATGATGCGATGGGTTATGTCTTGGTGAAGGATACCCCTTACCGGGAAGATGGCGGCAAGGAAAATGAGCCTGGTCTGGTGATGAGCCCGGACAATACATCAAATACAAGCAGGATCGTAGGCACATTTCCTGCTTTCAAAGTCCAGAACGGAGATCAATTCCGGGCTGTGGTAGGTTGTGAATATGGCAGCACGCATTGCAACCTGAGCTTTAGCCTGATTATTCAAACAGCGCCCGAAGTTCAGTTTACCGTGGGGACCTGGTACGAGGTATATGATGGCAAATACCATGCCGTTGTTGTCGATCTCTCCGAATTTGCCGGTAAAGAGGTACAGTTCATGCTGCGGGTTATGAATAACGGCGCGACAGCAGACAACGAAGGGCTTTGGCTCTACCCAAGGATTATCCGCAACTACTAGGATAATATGGCAAAAGCATAAGCCGCTGAAACTCCCAGCGGCTTTTTGATTTATACATTCGTATAGCCATTACTTGTGCATTTATTATCTCAAAATTGATCCACAAAATCCATCAACACCGGCCGGCACGTTGGCAGAGGATATGATACGCTTCGTCAAGGTCATCAATATCCGCCAGGAGCTTTTCCGTTTTGCAAGCAATTTTGGGCACTCGCTGACCGTATGCAAAGGGCAGGCTTGCCGATTCAAAGACAGCAATACCCAGATCACTGATCGTTTCGCCATAGACACGGCCTGTCCCAAGGCGAACAATGAGAAGCGCTGCCGCCTTACCGATCACTTTATCCCGAATTTCCACCTGGGACATATCCAACGGGTGCTCCCGGAGATGGTCTTCAAGATCAAAAAGGGGATAAAGCCACTTCCCAAAGCTCGAAAAGACGATATTTTCATGAAAAATGACCTGAAGGGAGGGAAAATCCTGGGTTTTTGAATCCACTTTTGAGTCCTCGATATGTTATTTTAAATATAGACAAACCTTATGGGTCTGCAATTATCATGGAACGATAATTGCACTATTCTATCATATCCAGATTAGTGCCACTCCTATCAACTAACCGGATGTGTTATCGGTACCTTTTATTGGCCATCTCCTTACTGGTATGCTCGACCGCTGAGGTGGTGCAAGCCCCTCCCAGGCGTGTGAGGGGCTTGTCACCCGGCAAAGGATAGGAAAAAACACCACGGTTTTGATTCCGTGGTGTTTTTTTACGTCTCTATCAGTCAGGGCACTGTTTCAGGTTCAACCTCACGCCCTTCCCGGGCGGAGATCTGAGCGGCAAGGGTCATTTGCAGCACCGCTTTTCCGGTTTGGCCATCCAGTTTGGGGTTCCCGCCACGCCCCAGTACATCCGGCAAATGCCGGGTCGTATCCTCAAAGCTGTTCGCCCAGGTCACGCGCTCAGTCGGGACCGTCTGGGTTTTGCCGTCTTTGAAAAGCACCAATTCCGGCAGGCCCAGGGCATTGGTCGTATTCCGGTTGATGAACAAAATTCCTTTTTTGCCAACGACTTCCACCCGGTCATCATCAGAGTAATATTTGGAATCCATCACTATATCCGGTGTGTGGGCGATATCAAATACACCATAGGCCCCTTTGCGCTGGAATTGGAACATGATCGTTGCCGGAGCATCGATAAAAAAACCGGGCGCGACCGATGTTTTGCCAATCCAGGCGGAAACGCGCTGCGCTTGTCCCATCAGGTCATACGCCAGTGAGAAAAGGTGGTAGCCGTGATCGAAGACCAGTTCACCCCCACCGCTTTTATTTTCATTAAACCGCCAAACCCAGGCGTCCAAAGGGATTTTCCAACCCTTGGGTGAAGAACCGGTATTGATGTGCATCCGCAGCATGATCGGATTACCAATCTCTCCCGCATCCAATAACGCCTTGGCCTTTCTGGCGGGTTCGTAATGGACAAAATTCTCATATACCCACAGGACAACCCCTGCATTATCCGTTGCTGCAATCATTTCATCCGCTTCAGATGCTGAAAGCGCCATCGGTTTTTGCACGGAGATGTGTTTTCCTGCTGCAGCAGCCTGGAGGGTCATCGTCTCATCCCCCATGAGATACCAGACACCGATCCCATCTGAGGCGGGGACAAGCGAGGCAGCCAGAGCCTGCATCGCACCCGGACCAATGGAAGTGATCACGGCAGCCGGTTCCCCACTGACCCAATTTAGCGCTGTTGCAGCATGGGAGGCCTCGATCTCATTCCTTACGCCCAGCACATTCACCAACCCTGATTCCTGGTAAACCCGCAGGACCTCACCGATTTCAGTTGAGCCATGACCAAAAACTGCAAAGAAAGTCCGGACCCCTTGCCGGAGTAAACCCAAAACGATCAATTCGGATAAAGTACTATCGATGTTCGAGGGGAGCGCTCCCGCAGCAATCGCCCTGGTAAGCGTGCCATGGGCGGCAATCGCCTCTGCGTGAGCCTGACGGGTTTCATAAGTCTTTGATACTGGAACCGTATACCCTCCTTATTGTTTGAATTTCAGCCGGTCGGTGAGTTCCTGCCCAATCTGGATAACCTGTGATGACATTTCCTCCAGGCGGTCCAGGCTGACCCGGGCTGCTGGGCCGGAAATCCCGACCGCGCCGACTATTTTGTTACGGAAATCAAACACCGGTACGGCAATACACCGGACGCCTTCGTCATATTCTTCATCGTCAATGGCAAAGCCCTGCTGCCGGACTTTTTTCAGCTCAAGGGCCAATTCCTCCTGGGTGATAATGGTCGCTGCCGTGCGCATCTCCAGGTTCGCGGGCAGCGAATAATCGCCGAATGCCAGCAGGACTTTACCCAGGGCAGTGCAGTAAAGGGGAGCCATCTGGCCGACTTCAGCATTCACCCGTAAGGAGGCATCCGATTCCACCTGATCGATATATAAGGCCTGTCCCTGCGCATAAATCGCCAGATGAGCGCATTCTCCGGTAACCCTGACTAATTTATGCAAGTAGGACTTGGCCGTTTCGCGCAGCGGCATTCGGTTGATCACAGACCGGCTGAGCTGGACAAGCACCGGACCTAATTGGTACCTGCGGCCATCCGGGGCCTGTTCAACAAATCCGTAAGACAGCAATGTGTGCACCAGGCGTGACGCCGTGGCTTTATTGACCTCTAATTGATCGGCTAATTCCGTTACACCGATCCCATCACTCGTTTCCGCCATAATGTCAAGGACTTTGAGTCCTTTTGCCAACGATTGGATTTCACTCATTAAGCTTGCCTTGTCTATCCTGATTTATTGTTGCGTTATACGCAACTGTGTTGCATAATTGTATTATATAACGGGCTAGCAGAACTTGGCAATTATCAGATTCAAATCTATTGAAATTCATATGGGGAAGATCGTGGCAGATTTAGTTAAAATTCGAGATTATCTATGGTGTAACTGAACTAAGGGAGTGAGGGAGGGCGGTTTACCAATCCTGAACCCGCCAGTCCAAGAGCTGCCAAATACTTTATCAATCATTGGAAGCTGGAAAGACCCTGGTGGAAACACCCGGGGGTTTATCTGGTTTTTTGAAACGAATTTGGGTGGAGTGTGTTATAAATAATGTCGTTCTCATCGGATCCAACCTAAATTCTTGATATTATTAAGGATAGACCATGCCTAAAATTGCTTTTGTTACAGACACTGATTCCAGCCTGCCATCCGATATCGCTCACGATTATGGCATCACCCTGATCCCAATCCCGGTTTCATTTGGGGAAGATACCTATACTACCGGAGAAACCATTGACGACACCAGGTTATTTGAAATCATCGATGCCACCGGCAAATTACCAACCACCGCCGCGCCTTCACCCAGCACCTACGAAACGGCGTTTAATGAAGCCCTGGATGGCGGCGCAGAACAGATCATCTGTATTTGCTGCTCAAGCAAGGTCAGCGCGATCTACAATAACGCTCAGATGGCTGCTGATGCCTTCCCGGAGGCGGATATCACAGTGATCGACTCGCTCCAGATCAGTCTGGCGCTGGGGTTTTTAGTACTCTATGCCGTTGAGGCCGCTCAAAAGGGAGCGGACAAAGAAGCCATCCTGAAATTGATTGAAGATTTGCGACCGCGCATTCACGTTTATGGCGCGTTACCGACCCTGAAATACCTGGCTATGGGTGGCCGGATGGGAAAATTGGCTGCCGGTGTGGCAAATACGCTCGAAATCAAGCCTATTCTGACCTCCAGAGATGGAAAACTGGATCTGTTGGAAAAGGTTCGGACATGGAAGAAAGCCCGCAACAGACTGGTCGAATTGGCGGAAAGCTGCGCA
>DPKV01000205.1 GCA_003542325.1 Anaerolineaceae bacterium | reverse complement strand
TTCGGGACCTGCAGATGGGCTGCGACCAGGCTCTTGGCAGCACCAGCGGGACTTTTCCGGCCCGCAGTCCGGCGGTCGCCTTCCCGCAAAGGCCATAAGCTAAAACGACTGCAGCATAGGAATCGGAATCAACCGCATCAATTTCCGCCTGAAGGGTTTCCCGCAGCTTATTGGGGGTCACGTGCAGCCCAATCCGCAGCAAAGAGATATCCACACTGTGCGGAGAGTGTGCTGCGCCCCAATACACCGACCGGGCCAGCACTTCACAGGCCAGACACTTCAACCGCAGCGGAGGCATCTTACAAAGCTGACCAGAAAGCTTCCAAAGCCTGGATGGTCTTTTCAGGCTGCTCCCAATGCGGCAGGCCTTTGGTCGGCGTGATCCGCACGCCTTGCCAGTTTTCCTTCTCCCGCAGCAACCCCGGCAGCATTTCAAAATTGGTATAGGGGTCGCGGTCATAAAGGACCAGGACGGGTTGACCGACCACTTTATAGACCGTCTCACGGACGGCAGCCGTGAACAGCTTGCCGCTCAGGAAATAGGTCGGTGCATACTGGGCACCGGGTTGGTGCGCAGTGTGATAGGCGTAATCCACAAAGCTGGTGGGGACCAGGCCCTCAAAACTCTTGTTCAGGAAAATCTGGATGCTGGGACGGCTGGTGATCAGGTCAAAGAGCGGCCGGTTCCAAAGCGGAACAGCCAGGCCGGCATAAAGGTTGCTCTGAGTACCGCGCTGCCGGGCAAGCTCTACCATCCGGCTGGTCTTAAGGGGGTTAAACCCGGTCGGTGAGATCAACGCCAGGGAACGAATGAGTTCCGGGTCATGGACAGCCGTCAAGGCTGCGAATTCGCTGGAAAGGGATAAGGCCACCACATCCGCCGGTTCGCCGACCACGTCCTGCAGGAAGTCGGAAACCGCATCCTGATAGAGCTGCGGGCTGTAGAGCCGGTCTGACCGTTCGGATAATCCGAACCCCGGCAGGTCCAGTACATACACCGGCCGTGTCTGCCGGTAATGGTCAAACAGGGGTCGCATTTCAAAAGCGCTGGAAGCAGCGTTGATGCTGTGCAGGAGTACCAGGGGCGTGCCTTTCCTGGTGTTATCGACGTAATAGCTCAACCGCCCGGCGCGTTTGGAGATGTAATCCAAACGGTCACCTTCCAGGGCGCCAGCCAGCTTGAAATTATGGTTAATGAACCGTTTACTGTAAACGATCCATCCGGCTGCGGTCGCCACCGTTGCGCCGATCAAACTCCCAAAGCCCCATAAAAGGCCTTTGCCAACTTTTTTACTTGTCTCACTCATCATAAACCTCCAGGGTTTCCAGCCGCATTGGATAGAAGCGGTAAACCGTTCATTTACTTTAACACATTTTACCCTCTCGCGTGTCGGTGGGGTTTGGATTTAAGAGAATGGTGAATAGAGAACCGAATCCTTCTTCAGGGCAATTGCTATAATTATCCAGACCCCCGGGATTTTTAAAATCCCGGGGGTCTAGCTATTCTTATTAACCACCATGCCCTATTCACTATCTCTGGTAGAATCAAAACCATCAAAAGAACCACGGAGACGTGATGAAGTCAAAATTTTTATGGTGGGCGCTGGGCATCCTGGGATTCGTTTTCCTGCTCAGCAGCCTGACCATTACCATCGTGGAGTATCAGCGGTTTAAAGCAAGTACAGCCGTCTTCCCGGCCGGCAGCACCATCGCGGGCGTTCCCGTGGGTGAATTGGACGCAGCAGGCGCTGAAGCCCGCATCGCAGACTGTTACAACCTGCCCGTCACCCTGCATATCGAAAGCAGCGCCATCCAGGCCTCCCCACAGGAACTGGGGTTCAGCATCGACGTACCCAGCCTCGTTCAGGCTGGTTTGAATCAAATTCGGGGTGGCGGCTACTGGGCCGCGCTTTGGAACCGGACAACCGCTTCGCCGGTGGCAGTCCCGCTTGACGCCTCCGTCGACCGGGTAATACTGGTCAATTATCTGAATACGGTCATTTCCCCGCGCTACACACAAGCCGGCGCATCCGTCACGCCGATCCCCAACACCACCAATTTCGACCCAAGCGCCAGCGGCAACCACCTCGACGTAGACAGTGCAGCCGCCAATATCGAAACCGCCCTGCTATCCCCGGATATCCACGAAGCCGATGTGCCGGTTGTTGACGACTCGGGTGACACGGCAAGCTATGCCTCCCTGGAAGCGTTCCTGCGCCATAACATCGACTGGGTCGGCTTTGACGGCCTGGTGGAGGTTTACCTCAAGTCCCTGGCAGACGGACAATCCCTGCATTTTGCTGTTTGGGACGGGGAAACGGTCTCACCTGACATTGCCTATAGCGGTTTCAGTACGATTAAAATCCCGATCAGCATTTCCCTCATGCGCCGGCTGGATGAGCCTTACTCCGACACGGTCATCAATCTGATGGAGGAAATGATCGTCAATTCCGAGAATACTGCGGCGGATACGCTGATGGCGTATTACATTGATGAAACCCGCGGTCCACTGATTGTCAGCGAGGATATGGCCGCGTTGGGCCTGGAAAACACCTTTTTGGCCGGCTATTTTTACACCGGCGCGCCGCTCCTGCAATTGTTTGCGACCCCTGCCAACAGCCGCACCGATATCGACCTGGATCCGGACAGTTATAACCAGGTCACGCTTTCAGAATTGGGGAAGCTGCTGGAGGGAATTTACAATTGCGCGGAAAATAACAGCGGATTGCTGAATGAGACTTTCCCCGGTGAGATCACCCAACCCGAATGTCGGTTGACCATTGACATTCTGACCCTCCCCAAGCCGCTCCAGTTTATTATGACCAGTCTGCCGCCGGACGCTACGGTCGCTGATAAATATGGATACGGTCTGGATATGGACGGCATTTTCCGCACCATCACCGACAACGCGATCGTCTACACGCCCGGAGGTGACTTCATCCTATCCGTCGCCGTCTACGACCCCGACTGGTTGAATGCCACGGATGGGCAAAGAGTGATTGGACGTCTCTCCCAGACGGTATATAATTTCTTTAACCTCGAAAACCAGGCCTATTGGTGGTTTGATACACAATGAAAGTGATCTTGACGCACGAGCAAGCGGATATGGATGCCCTGGCCTCCCTGCTGGGGATGTGGCTGCTACAGCCGGACGCGCTGCCTGTGCTGCCGCGCAGCATTAACCGCAACGGTCGTGAATATATCGACCAGTTTGGTGATAAGCTGCCTTTCATAAAATTTGGCGACCTGCCACGTGAAACGGTGGACACGATCTTCCTGGTCGACACCCAATCCCTGATCACCCTCAAGGGCATGTATCCGGAAACCCGGATCATCGTCTATGACCACCACCCCAGGCGGGAAGACCTCGATCCAGGCTGGGAACTGCACCTGACCACATCGGGAGCGAACACCAGCCAGTTGGTGGCAAAGCTCCGAGAAGCCAACGGGACCCTCACGTCCGTCCAGGCCACCACGCTGATGCTGGGTCTGCACGAGGATACCGGGTCATTCACCTACGGTTCAACCACACCGGAAGACCTGGAGGCCGCCGCTTTCTGTCTTGCGCAAGGCGCGGATCCGGATACGATCAGCCGCTACCTTTACCCCGCCCTCTCAAAAAGCCAGAACGTGCTCTACGATCGTCTGCTGCAGGTCATCGAGACCTTCCCGGTGGACGGCCAAACCATCATGGCCTGTAAAGCCGATGCCACCGATATCGACGACGAGATTTCCAGCGTGGCGCACAAACTGCGGGATGTCTTGAATCCAGATGCGCTCCTGCTCCTGGTCTCC
Organism: Anaerolineaceae bacterium; assembly: GCA_003542325.1. Taxonomy (GTDB): domain Bacteria; phylum Chloroflexota; class Anaerolineae; order Anaerolineales; family Anaerolineaceae; genus Brevifilum. The sequence continues at coordinate 3,956 of DPKV01000205.1, read as the reverse complement.
ACCCGCCAGGGGATCCGCCTGGTGGCACGCTCCACAAACGACCGGATTAACGTGGCCTCGATAGCGGAGGCGATGGGCGGCGGCGGACACAAGCGCGCCGCCTCGGCACTGATCCGCCCTGAGAAACACCTGAGCGAAACAGAGATCCAGGCTTTTTTGGATGCGCAATATCAGGAAATGATCGCGTCCCTCAGCCAGCATATCCTGCCCGCCTCTGCTGTGGCAGACATCATGTCACGGGACCCCCTCCTGCTTGCGCCGGATACGCCGGTCAGCGAAGCCCACCGGTTGATGCAGCGTTATGGCTACGAAGGTTATCCGGTCGTCGCCGATGGCCGCGTTGTCGGCCTGCTCAACCGGCGTGAGGTTGACCGGACCATCAGCCACGGTCTGGAGCTGACCGTGGGAAGCCTGATGGATGCCGGAGACATCCGAATAAAACCCGACGCAACCCTGGAAGAGCTCCAAACCATGATGGGCAGCACAGGCTGGGGGCAGGTGCCCGTCGTGAACGACGAAGGTGAGATCATCGGCATTGTGACGCGCACCGACCTGCTGAAAACCATGACCCCCAAACCGGACATGCCCACCCCACAGGAAGTCGCCCGGAAACTGGAGCATGTTGTTCCGCCCGCCCGGCTGGCCCTGCTGCGCGCCCTGGCTGACGAAGCAGACCAGGTCAACCTGCCGATCTATGTCGTGGGTGGGTTTGTCCGGGACCTGCTTCTGGATCTTCCCAGCCTGGACTTTGATATCGTCGTGGAAGGCGATGCCATCTTCTTCGCCAACCGGCTTTCGGACCATTTCGGTGGGCGAGTCATCACCCACCACCGCTTTGGCACGGCCAAATGGGAGATCGACTCGATCCGAGAGACCCTCCTGGATGAATTGGCCGTCAACGGCAAAGGCAAACCCGAACGGCTGCCGGAAAGCCTGGACCTGATCAGCGCCCGGACGGAGTTCTACGAGCAGCCCGCAGCCCTCCCCACTGTTGAAACCAGCAGCATCAAGATGGACCTGCACCGGCGGGACTTCACGATCAACACCCTGGCCCTGCGGCTGGACGGTGAACACTACGGCCAGATCCAGGATTACTGGGGCGGCCTGAGCGACCTGCGCAAGGGGCACATCCGGGTGCTGCATGCATTGTCCTTCGTGGATGACGCCACCCGTCTGCTGCGGGCCGTACGCTTTGAACAGCGCTTCGGGTTCCAGATCGAACCCCGCACCCTGGCATTAATGGAAGAGAGCATGGCGCTGCTGGATAAGCTCACCGGAGCCCGGATTCGACACGAGATCAACCTGATCCTGGCAGAACCCAAAGCCGATGCAATGTTCGCCCGCCTCGATGAACTGGGGATCTTCCACGCCATCCACCCCGAGCTGCCGTGGGATGAAGCCCTGCGGCAAACCCTCCACGATCTGGATCATGAGGCGATTGACCCGGCCTGGGGCCTGCCGCCGCAATTCGACCACCTGACCCACCGGCAGACTCTGGGTTATCTGATCTGGCTGGGAGCACTGCCCCCGGTCACCATCACCGCCATCGCCTCACACTTGCGGTTTAAAGCGGAACTCAGGGACCTGCTGACCGCCGCCAGCAAACTCCACCAGGTCCTGCCCGGACTGGCCGAGGCCAGACCCAGCGCAGTAGTTCATGCGTGCGAAACCATCCCGCGGATGGCCATCTATGCCGCCTACCTCATCAGTCCGGACCAGGCAGTCCGCGAGAAACTATGGCTGTATGCCAGCCGCTGGGCGGATATGCGGCCCAAGACAACCGGTTATACCCTGCGCCAGATGGGCCTGCCCCCTTCGCCTGCCTATGGCCGCATTCTGTCAACGCTGCGGGACGCCTGGGTTGACGGTGAAATTCACTCCGTCGACGAAGAGATCGCCCTGCGGTCACAGTTGGTGGTCGAAGCGCAGGAAACGCTTTAATCTCACCTGCGGGGACACCTATGGCTGAAATCCCAACCTCTCCCATCTCAGACCCTGATTCCCTTACCATCCGGCTGGTGACCGAGACCGACCTGGTCCGGCTGGAATGGGAAGGCGAATATAAAAGGTTCCGCCGGATGTATGCCGGGCTGTACCGCAATATGCTGACCGGGACGACCCTCATGTGGCTGGTTGAAGACCCGCAGGGGATGGTGATCGGGCAGGCCTTCGTGATGCTGAAAAGCTCGGAGCGGGAAGCCGCCGACGGGACCAATCGGGCGTATCTGTTCGCCTTCCGCATCCGCCCGGCCTGGCGCAGCCAGGGCATCGGCACGCGGATGATGGCGCACATCGAGCGGGACCTCCAAAGGCGGGGCTTTTCGTATATGACGCTGAACGTCGCCAAGGACAACCCGGGCGCGCGCCGGCTGTATGAGCGGCTGGGGTACAAGGTTACCGGGTCCAAGCCCGGCGTCTGGGACTTCCGGGACGATGAGGGGATTATGCAACACATGGTCGAGCCCGCCTGGCGGATGATGAAGAGGATAAAGAGTAGGGAGTAGGGATTGGGGAATATCACTTTACCTATACCATTACTGGAAACCATACCCAAGCGAAGAATAGCGAGTTTAATTATTACTTTATTATGCCCCTAACGCGAACTCATAAAAAGCAAGGTTTTATTTTCAAATCTACTTTAGAGACATTCCTTAAAGCTGAATTTGAGAATTCAGGATTACTCACCCTGCTCTTTTCCTATATTCAGCCTCGACATCAAATGGGGTAAATTCCGAATCTTCAATGCCATAACGAATTCTCTGTATAATATCTGCAGTAACTAGTGGTTCTCTAAGCCTGCAATGATTATCAATCCAAACCTTAGTCCTTACTTGCCCAAGGTTATAATTCATATATGATCGACGAGTGACATAATCATGATCTCCGATTTCTAAAATCGTCGTGTCATCATAAAATCTATCAGGGTAAATTGTGTCGATTGGAATTAATATCGTTTCATCATCATCATCAACCACATCAAAGACATTGACAAAGAGATGTGATTGAATAAATCCATTCGTATCCAGGTTTGTATCAATAAAAAAACATTCCCCAGCTAAGTACAATTTTCATTCCCGTAATGCAATTTCTAATTTCGCTTGATCGTCCAATCTCACTAAGACATCTTGTGCGCCTTGTTCCCCATAGATATCGTCAAGTATTTCTTTGATATCCGTCCTTCGCCTAGAATTTGTTGATTTATATTCAGGAAACTTTTTTGTTAGGTCGCCCAAGTCAAATCGGTTCATTTTCCCATATCGGTCATAAATAGATTTTAATAATTTGTATTCTGCCTTGTTTAATTTTCGAAGTGTGACAGGTTCATTATGTAATTTTATGTAATATTCCCCATCCTGTTCAATGTGGTCATTCCACACTTGATCCTTAATATTATTATTGATTAAATCTAAAACCCCACTTAATACTTGGCCGTTTTTCATTGAATAATATTCATCAAAAGTAATTGGACGTTCCCAATCTTTAAGGGCTTGTCGATCAGCTAAATACAAGAGTTTCAGAACCTTAATCCGACTCATCCGCCCACCATGCCAACTAAGTAACAATGACGTCGCTTCTGTTGCTTTTGCAACATTAAATCTTGGATATAGCATATTATTTCTCCATCGGGATTCTAATAAATATTATATCCCATGATTACATCAACAGCAATAAACAGGCATCACAGATTATTCAGTCTAATATATATTTGTTACATTTGACAACTAATATTCCAAATCCAGAACAATTCTGACAGTATTTTTTTTCTCCAATCATGTAAATAACTTCCATTTGAACTGGATAATCTATTACATTGAGTGAGAAAGTAATCATTAGATTACACCACTATTTTTATATAGTGATCTCAAGTAAACGCTTGAGATATCAATTGCTTAGCGTAATCTGGCAAGGACAGTAAAACTCGTTTTGTTTATCTGCAAAATCCGGCTGATGCCGCA
>DPKV01000090.1:294-12127 GCA_003542325.1 Anaerolineaceae bacterium | reverse complement strand
GGACATTACTACTTTGCCCTGACACTCCGACCTGTCCTCGTTGACAAAGCCCCCGGATTATGTGATACTAGTGAAAATCCTGCTTTGCGGATTATATGCTATCCCACGAAGTGAGGAGGTGGTGTACATGATAGACAGTAGCAGTTACTTAACAACGGCTGTGGCACCCCTCCTCGATGCTCTTCGATAAGGGTGCTACAGCCAAATAGGGAAAGCCGCCCATCACTGGGCGGTTTTCTTTTTCCTGCCGATCCGCTTTTATTCGTCCCTGTTCTTATGTAAAATAAAATAAAAGGAGAAATTTTGAGCGAGACTCATATCTGGTGGATTCGGCGTGATCTCCGGTTGCAGGATAATCCGGCCCTCACTGAGGCAATCAAGGGCGCGGACCAATTCATCCCGCTTTTTATCCTGGAACCTCAATTAATGGAAAATGCTGCGCCTTTTCGCCGGGCATTCCTGATCAACGCGCTAATTGATCTCGACCACCAACTTCAAGCCCTCGGCAGCCGGTTAATTGTCCGCTCAGGGCCGGCGTTCCAGGCGCTGACACAACTAACCGGGGAAACAGGCAGCGCTAAAATTTTTGTTACCCGCGATTACAGCCCTTTTGCACGCCAACGGGATAATGAAATTCGGCAAGCGATGGGATTATTTTCCACTGCCGGAATCACATTACGTGAACCGGATAGTGTTCTCAAAGGAGATGGAACTCCATATAGCATCTACACACCCTATAAAAACAAATGGCTTCATGAACCCCCTCCCACACCTGCGGATTGCCTTCCCAAACCGGATTCTCTGCCTCCCCTCCCTGAATATCTCTTTTCAGAAGAATTATCCATAGAGGACTCCGTCCCCGGTTTCATTGCCGCCACAGGAGAAGCCCACCGGAGGCTGGAGGCGTTTACCAAAATCGGCCTTGTTCACTATCAGTCAAACCGTGACCGCCTGGACCTGGATGGCACCTCCTGCCTTTCGCCCTACCTGCGCTTCGGACTGCTATCGGCCAGGGAATGTTTCGCATACGCCCATATAAGATTATTACAGACATCCGAGGCCAACACACGCGATGAAATTCAAACCTGGATCAACGAACTGATCTGGCGTGAATTCTTCACCATGATCCTTTCCTATCATCCGCAGGTTCTGGACGGCCCCTTCCGGGAGGAACTGGCCGCCATTCCCTGGCGGGAAGTTCCCGCAGATCTGCACGCCTGGCAGCAGGGACAGACGGGTTTTCCCATCGTGGACGCCTGCATGCGCCAAATGCTGAACACCGGCTGGATGCACAACCGCGGCCGGATGATTGTCGCTTCCTTCCTGACCAAGGACCTTTTGGTCAACTGGCAGGAGGGCGAGGCCTGGTTCATGGCGCACCTGGTGGATGGCGACCCGGCTGCGAATAACGGCGGCTGGCAGTGGACCGCCGGGACCGGCACGGATGCCGCCCCCTGGTTCCGCATCTTCAACCCCATCCTTCAGGGCAGGAAATTTGACCCGGACGGGACATATATCGGTCGCTGGGTGCCGGAATTGGCCAAACTGCCGCCAAAATTCCGGCATGAACCCTGGAAGTTAAACGCAGTGGAAGCCAATGACCTGAATTTCAAACTTGGGCGGGACTACCCGGAGCGGATCGTGGATCGCAGCATCTCCCGGGAACGCACACTGACCGCCTATCAATTTGCAAGGGACCAGGCCGGGAGCAATCGAACCTAGCCCGAATCCTCAATCCACCTTTCCCGAATTCCCATAAACCCTACACCATCAATCCTCAGGCTAATCCCATCAGGAATTCTGATTTTCTTTGCAACTTTCCATTTCTTTCTGCGTATATTGTAATGAAAAATAAAAATGATAATCGGACTAATTGAAGGTTTGTTTGGATTGATTAAAGGCATCTTTGGCCTGGTTTTTGGTGTAGTCGGCGGCGCCTTGGGTCTGGTTTTCGGAATTTTAGGCGCTGTCCTTGGCTTGTTGGTCATCATAGGTGTCTTCCTCGTCCTGCCGGTATTATTGCTGGTGGCGATTTTCGAAGCGCGCCTCCTGTACTCCTGTCATGCGCTGTCGGACAATCGATTCCTCTCTCCCACCAGAAAGATACAACCTCAAGGCGCTGGATCTCTGATTCAGTGCCTTGAAGGTTATTTTGTGAAGACGTAAACTTTGCGTTAAATCCTTTTAACAAACAAAAATACCAAAGTTTTCTTGATAAGATTGAAAAAAAGGCTCGTCAATAAAAAGGAGATCCAAATGAAACAAGAAAATGTGGTGTATTCCATCGCACTCGTCCTCTGCTTTTTCCTCCTGCTCGTCATCAATTCCTGATTTTCCCCAATCCACTTGCCGTAAGGGCCCGTGAGGTGTTTATGTGACAACTGAAACATTCTCTCCTCCCCTATCCATCAATCCTTTTTCAGGAGAGTGGACTGCCTGCCTCCCAAAGTGAGACCGTCCGTGTTTTTACCCTTCCCTTCATTGGATTGATCTTCATCATATATCCCTTGTTAACAAATCTTTTCAAAACCCCAATTCCCTTACCCTACCACCTGCGGTGCGGCACCCGAATCGTGCAGCAGTACCAACGGCCCGCACTGCTTTGCCAAACTCGACGACACCAGCAGGATCAACTCATCCCATCCCCCTGAATAATTGAACCGGCAGGGCATGTCTTCATCCCCGCAATAATCCTGAACCGCTAAAGTCGCCCAGGTGACATCCTTCCGGCTGGTCACCGTGACCACCCAGACGGACGAAGTAACCATATAAGTCGCCTTGATCCCTGGCGTATTCTCAATAACATACCGGATTTCCGCTGGCGTGGGGTATCGCCCCGGAGGGATTATCTCGGGCACTGGAACTTGTGCATGCGTCAGCCAGGCCAGGGTTGCCGGGTCTTGCATACACTCTGCCAGGGTGACAACGGAATACAGGATGTGTGTTTTCATCCCGGTCATTATACCTGTGCTGAAAATATACACTGAAGCCAACTTAACCGTATTTTCGTCCACCTAACCCTGCTATAATTCAGCCAGAGTCACTAAAAAGCGAGTAAACCATGTCCCTCAGAACCCACCTTGACCATCTCAAATCGACCGGAACGATGCAGCAAATTGAAAAGCCGGTCTCCAAATATCTCGAAGCAGCAGGTATCCTGAAAGCCCTGGAGCCCCAGCCTGTCGCCTTCCAATCCATCAAAGAATCAGATTTCAGAGTCATGGGGAACCTTTGTTGTACGAAACAATCCTTTGCCGATTACCTGGGCATCCCCGTTGAAGCTTTGATTCCCACTCTATTGCTGGCTATTGACCATCCCAGCCGACCTGAAGTCATCAGCGATCCGCCCTGCCAGGAGGTCATCATCGATGAACCCGACCTGGACGATCTCCCTATTCTTTTCCACTGTGAAGGCGATGGCGGGAACTATATCAGTTCCGGCGTGATGATCGCCGGCCACCCCGTCTACGGACAGAACATGGATTTTCATCGCTGTATGCAGTTCTCGAAAACCGAAATGGCCGTCCGGGTGGTAAAAACCCGCCATTTCGACACCTTCCTGCAGGACCTCGGCGCAGTGGATGTCGCCATCTGCATTGGCGTCGCCCCGAACATCCTGGTCGCCGCCGCAACGTCCGTCGAGATCGGTGTGGATGAACTGGGGATCGCCCATGCGCTTGAACCCTTCCCCGTCGCTAAAGCAGCCACTTCCAACCTCCTGATCCCCGCCGAAGCGGAGTTCGTCATTGAAGGTACGGTCTATCGCGACCGCCGCCATGCCGAAGGCCCCTTTGTGGACCTGACCGAGACCCAGGACGTGATCCGCGAGGAACCGGTGCTGGAAGTTAAATGCATCACCCACCGCAAGGATCCGCTCTGGCATGTCCTCCTGCCCGGCGGCCTGGAGCACAAACTCCTGATGGGTATGCCCCGCGAGCCCACCATCTTCCGGGAGGTTAATAATGTTGTCCACTGCCTGGATGTGAACATCAACCCCGGCGGCTGTTCCTGGCTCCACACCATCGTGAAGATCCGCAAGGAACAGGAGGACGACGGCCGTAAAGCCATTGACGCCGCTTCCCGCGGCCACCGCTCCTGCAAGCACATCTTTGTGGTCGATGAAGATATCGACATCTATGATCCCCTTTCCGTGGAATGGGCTTTAGCGACCCGCTTCCAGGCGGACCGGGACCTCTTCTGGCTGGGCCGGGAACGCGGCTCTTCCCTCGACCCCTCCGCTGAACCAGGCACCTACGAGACCTGCAAGGTCGGTTTCGACCTGACCGCACCGCTTGAAACCGCCGGTAAACATTTCAACAAAGTCCCCTTCCCGGAGGTCGACCTTTCGGAATTTCTGTAAAACAGACGTAGGTCACGTGCCGCGCCTGAATATCATGGCAAGGATTCTTCCCTACAGGTGATAATCGCTCACACCGCATAACCTCGAGGTTACTAGCGCACGTGACAAAACGAATAAAGTAATATCTAATTATTCCACCCATGATGCAATGCAAAATCATTTCTGTCACGTATGCCGGCTGCGCCGTCACACGTGACCTACTGTAACCTAAAAAACGCAATCAGATTGTAAGGGCGAGGCATGCCTCGCCCTTACAGTACACAAAATAGAAAAATCTCTTTCCAGGATGGTCTTTGTGTTAATTCGCGATAAAATTACCCCCAGTTGACCCGCATATACTTCGCGGGTTAAACTTGATTGGTAAAATAAGACTGATTGCTATATCCACCCGGCTAAAAAAGCACCGAGGTTACCCTGTTGACCCAGACCCGACCCCCATTAAAATTATTTCTCCTGGTAATCATGATTATTGTATTTCTGTTCGCCTGTACGCCAACGGGAGAAACAATGCCCACCGAAAACAACACCGGTGCGGAAACCATGGTATCATCCTCAACTGAAATCGAATCTGTCGATCCCTCGGAAGCACCCGATGAAACCGCAGAGCCCACCAGCACAGCCACCATCACCGCCACCCCTGACCTGCGCCTCGATCCCGAGGACTGGCAGGAGTGGCCCGTCGTCCCAACCGTATCGGCCAACTCCAGAGCGATCTATGCAGCCGGCTTGGAAATGGGAAACGACCCCACCCATTTCTCCAAAGCCGGCGACTGCCAGAACATCCCCACCTATTTCCTCTCGATCTTTGACGACCCGGACCAGTACACGCTAGGCCCTGACTATGAATACCTGCAGGAAACGATTGACCATTTCTCCGGCTCTTTCTCCCGTGAAAGCGTCGCCACTGCCGGTGGGATGAACGTCGCTTCCGTCCTTTCCCACTATTGGGCGAACAAGGACCTCTGTGAAAGCGGTGAATCCCCGTTGGCCTGCGAATTACGTTTATATCAACCCAGCATCGTTCTCATCAGCATGGAGGAATCCTGGGGCAGCAACAATAAAGTTGAAAATTACGAAAAATACATGCGCCTCATCATCGAAACGGTGATCGAGTCCGGCGCAGTTCCCATCCTGGCGACCAAAGCCGATAACCTCGAAGGCGATCACCTGATCAACCAGGCGATTGCACGCCTCGCTTACGAATATGACATTCCCCTCTGGAACTTCTGGGTGGCTGTCCAGCCGCTGCCCGGCCACGGCGTGCTGGAGGACGGCTTCCACCTGACCCACGGCCTGAATGATTTCAGCAAGCCCCGCAACCTGAAGCAGGCCTGGCCGATCCGCAACCTGACCGCCCTCCAGGTCATCGACTCCGTCTGGCGGCAGGTAAATGACCTGCCCATATCAGGCAATTGATCCTTATGCACCTCACCCCTGAAGAACAAGCTCTACTGAACGGCGAATCCGGCCCTGCAGCCCAAAAAGCGATGCAGATCCTGACAGCACTGGGCCGCATTTACGGCGCGGAACGCCTCCTGCCAGTCCAGTCCGTCCAGATCTCCGGTGTCAGTTACGACAACCTGGGGGAAGCGGGGCTGGCCTGGCTGGCGGAGATGGCAAACGGTGGGGGTAAGGCGCAGGTCCTCACCACGCTCAACCCGGCCGGGATGGACGTTGAGAACTACGAGGCTCTGGGAATCACGGAGGATTTCGCCGTCAACCAGCGCCGTGTGCTGGCGGCCTTTGAGACAATGGGGGTGGTCACCACCTGTTCCTGCACGCCCTACCTTTTTGGCAACCTGCCCCGCTTTGGCGAGCATATCGCCTGGGCGGAAAGCAGCGCGGTTTGCTACGCCAATGCCGTTCTGGGAGCACGCACCAACCGGGAAGGCGGGCCCTCTGCCCTGGCCGCCGCTCTCACCGGCCGAACTCCGGCCTACGGCTATCATCTGGATGAGAATCGTCGCCCCACCGTGCATGTTGTTGTAAAAGGGGAAGTCCAGACCAACCCGGACTTCGGTGCGCTGGGCAAGGCCATCGGTGACCGGCTTCAAGCACAAGGCATCCGCCCTGTCCCCTATATCTCCGGCATTGAAGAAGCTTCTTTGGAAAACCTAAAATCCTTCTGTGCCAGCATCGCCACCTTTGGCGGCGTCGCCCTCTTCCACCTGGAAGGGATCACACCGGAAGCCGCCCAACACACGCCCCCTGCTGAAACCATGATTATCACCCAGGCCGATCTGGACCAGGCACGATCAGATTTGACCAGTGCCGAACCCGATGAGGTGGATTTCGTCAGCCTGGGCTGCCCGCACCTTTCCCTGCGGGAGATCCAGCGCATCGCCCAACTCCTGGACGGTAAACATGTCACCAAGGAATTCTGGATCACAACGTCGCGTCCCGTCAAAGGGATGGCCGACCGGATGGGCTACACAGCGATTATAGAAGCGGCAGGGGCCAAATTCGCCACCGATACCTGCTGCGTGGTCGCCCCGATAAAAGGCCGCTTCAAAGCGCTTGCCACCGACTCCGCCAAAGCCTGTTATTATGCGGCTGGGAAGAACAAATTCAAGACCCGTCTGCTCGAGTTTGACGCCGTCATCGAGGAGGCTTGCCGATGAAACTCACCGGTCGCACCATCTTCCCCGGTCAGGCATCCGGCCCCGCGCTCGTCAGCCGCATGGGTATTTCCTTCTACGGCGGCGTTGACCCTGAAACCGGCGTCATCACCGAAACCGGCCACGACCTTGAGGGTCAATCCATCGCCGGAAAAATCCTCGTCTTTCCCACCGGCAAAGGCTCGACCGTCGGTTCCTATGTGCTCTACCGCCTGAAAAAGAACGTTCACGCCCCCCTCGCCATCATCAATGCCGAATGTGAGACCATCACGGCCGTCGGCTGCATCATTTCTGAAATCCCATGCATCGACCAAATTAACCTCAGCCGGATGGAAACGGGCATGCAGATCGCCCTGGATGCAGATCAAGGAAAGATCACCATCCCCTGACCGCACAATATGAAATGTAGGTCATGTGTGGTGCCGCAGGCACCCACGTGACAAAACCACCCCACTCCCAATTATTCCCCTGTCAGAGCCCGCTATTCCTCTCCGTAATACCCGGCCTGCCTGAGCGTGCGCTGCATGAATTCATCCAGTGATTTATGGCGCCAGGCGAAATTTTCCGCATCGTCAAAAGCCGCGCGCGTGGATATACTGCAAGGCCACTTTGGTCCAGCGAAATACCTCTCAAACCAGATTCCGTCATTGCCGACAATCGAAACTCCCTTTTCAAAGAAGCGGGTAAGGACTTCCGTGTCGCTTATGTCCAAATCCACTGGCTCGTTGAGCACGAATCCGTCAAAAAGCCCAATACTGGTCATCACCATCTTCAAGGATTCTTCCGCAAGCTCCTGGTCATGGAAAAAAAGGTTCATAAAGGCATAATTAACGGCCGTGTTGGTGGCGCCGAAACGCTGCTGGTAGGCATCCCACGGCGCACTGCCGTCTTCTTCGCCGACCGAATCACGAAAAACCACATCTCCAGTGTTAACATCATATGCGGCGGCAAAGATGGTGCTGCCGTCCTGGGCCTTGGTGAAATTATAGACGTCGTAATACATCTGATAGGATGTATTGACGATGCGCATCGAATTCTGATAGTAAGAAGCGATTCTTCTCGCCTGTTCCAAATCCTGGGCGGCATATTCCTCGTTTCCGTCAGCCTTGGCCGTCAGGAAATGCTCTATCAGCTCGTTAAATTTCTCCGCCATCATGAATTGGAACCCGCTCGTGGCTTCAGCGTAGTTGAACTCGTGAGCAATCGCCCATATGCTGAAGAACACATTATCCATGTGGAATTCGCCGACTGACTCAAAGGTTCGAGTACCGTCCTCATTGAAAGTGACCCTGAGGGTTCCCGGCGGCAGGTTGGTGGGATTCTGCTCCTGTCCCTCAAGCAAAAGTTCCATGGAGTTGGCAAAGCCTTCCAGCGTCTTGTAGGTTGCAAGCGGATCCTTCTGCTGATCCTCTTTGTGATACCAGATCATGTCCCTGAAATAAGACATAAATCCCTCGGTAACCGCAAAATCGTCCAAGTCAAGCTCTACTGTCCCGTCTGCGCTGAGCTGGCCGCCGGGCACATAATAATATGTGCCGTTAATATAGAGAAGCTCGTGCTCGATTACGGCGTCAATCAGGGCCCAGATTCTGGCTTCGTCCACATTCTCGGTGCCCATCATGGCGATGGCAATCTGAAGCGTACTTCTGGATATGCGGTCCGTAGCCACGAGCACCCCCTGCGCATTGTCCCAGACCCCGTAAATGAGTCCCGTCTCCGGGTCCACCATGTTGTCAAGGACAAAGTTGACAAGCGCGGTTCGATTCTGGCTGAAACTCGGGTCATCCCAATTGTTGTTCACGGCTACTATAATCGCCATAACATCTTCCGGAACGACCCCGTATTCGCCGACGATTTCATCCTCGTATCCTTCAAGGTCGTAATCGGCAAGATACATGTTGGTTGTTCCGTCTTCATTGATAAGAGCATCCGAGATCGTTTTCTCGGACCACTGATTTTCTTTTTTGATTTTGTCTATCACATCGCTCCGCATCATGCCGTCCACGCTTTCTCTATCTTCCCACAGATGGAAAGTCAGGTCATTGAAGTCCTCGAGCTCAACCGGCGGCTGTTCGGAAATCAGCTCGTCAAGCCGTCCGACGCCGAAACCTCCGCTTCCGTCGGCATAAATCCGCACATTGGTATAGATCGCGCCGGGCAGGAACTGAAGCACGAGGTTCCTCATTCCACTGTTAAACTGCTCGTACGGGATATGCACAATGTAATGCCCATTTGCGTCTGAGGTTGAATACCGGCTTAGATCCTCAGCCAGTTCAGGATAGTAGAGCTTGTTTTCAGCGGTCAGATGGGAGAGCTTGCCCGGATCCTCATCAATCATGGTCGCATCCCATTCATTTGAATTCATAGTGTAATAAAACAGCACATCACTTACATCATCCAGGTTGTGAAGGCCGATAAAGAAGCCGCGGTCGTAACCGTAAAAGTACAGGTCGTCAGGATCAACGGTGTCTAGGAGATCGAATTCCACCACAATAGTCTCAATCCCCTCCACTTTCGCGTTCAGGGACCAGATATAGCTGGGCATGGCAGGATGGTGGCGATCGGCGCCGACGATTTCCTCCTCATCAAGAACCACGTAAAGCGAGCCGTCCGTATTTGTGATCAGAAGTTCAGGATTAACAGGCTCTGGTACAGGTAGTTCAACCCGTTCAAGTGGGTCAGGAGTCAGTTCGGATTCTGGGGGAGACGGTTCAGGGTGATCCTCTGTTCGTTCTTGATCAGGCGTTGAAGTCGGATTGGCTGAAAGGATTGGCTGGGTTGCCGTATTGGTCTCATCGGACAAGCCGGATGGTTGGCAGGCATTTAATAATCCAAATGAAAACACTACAAGTAGTACGAAGATTCTACAATGGATTCTTTTCTCGAACATTTTCCCTCTTAGGCTATGATAGTTAAGATTATTTTTTAGATGACCGTATAATACATGGATCTATTGAAAAACCGTAATCATTTTATTCTTTTACCTCTTCTCCCTCCATGTAATGATTTATGTCTATTATAATGTAAGTATGGAGTCAAATAATCGCATTATCCTGGCCATCACCGGCGCCAGCGGTGCCATCTACGGTCTGCGGGCACTCGAAACGCTGGAACGCCTGGGGATCGAAACCCACCTCATCATCACACCGGTCGGCATCCGCGTTCTCAAAGAAGAAACCGGCCGTTCACCCTCCGACCTGCGTCACCTGGCCTCTCACGTCTGGCAGCCGGAGGACCTCAGCGCGCCGATTGCCTCCGGGTCCTTCTCAACCGACGGCATGCTGGTCACACCCTGCTCGATCAAGACCCTGTCCGGCATCGCCAATTCTTATGCAGAGAACCTCGTGCAGCGTGCCGCCGATGTCTGCCTGAAAGAAGGCCGTCCCCTCCTCCTCGCCGTACGTGAAACGCCCCTCCATCCAGGGCACTTGCGCCTGATGTCACAGGCTGCCGAAGCCGGCGCGATCATCTTCCCGCCCATCCCCGCCTTCTACCACCATCCCCAGACGATTGATGATCTGGTCAATGCGACCGTTGGACGAATGCTCGCCCGGATCGGGATCGCCAATGACCTTGTCCAGCCCTGGAACGGTTAACCCCGGTCTATCTCAATCAAAAGCCATCTCATACACCCGGTAACGCCGGAGCGGCGTCACGCCCAGCTTCAACAAGGAGTTGTTCATCCGATCGTTGTTCTCCAGAACGTAATTGATTTCCATCCGCACCTGGACTTTTTTCAACGCTTCGTATGTGGCCTTATACAGCAGGGTGTCAATCGCCTTTCCCTGGTATTCCGGCACCACCCCCAGCGCCCACATCCGATACTGATGTAATTTCTTCAGCCCGAACAGCAATTTGAGCCAGCCAAATGGGAATAACCGCCCGTGCAGGCCTTTTAACAAGATGTTCACATCCGGCAGCGACAATCCAAACCCGATCGGATTCCCCTCAGAATCTTCGGCGAGCAGGAGTGCTTCCGGGTTGACGATTTGTTTCAGGTCCCTGGTCATCGCCCGCGCCTCGTCCATCGTCACCGGGTAATAGCCCCAGTTGTCAGAAATGGAGCGGTTGGAAAGATCCATGATCGTCATCACGTCCGCCTCAAGGTCATTCATCCGCACCGGCCTCACTGTAACGCCATAGCGTTCCTGGATGCGTTGTGTAAGTGTCAGATATCGTTCGGGGATGTCGTAGCCTGCGCCCATATCGGCCAGGTACGTCAACAGGTCCATCGCCTTCCCCAGTCCGAAAGCCTCGAGATAATCCACATAATAGGTGGGGTTATGCGGCGCGAGGATCACCGGCGGCAGGTTCCCACCCTCGACCTCCAACCCCCACTCCTGCGAGGCGAAACTCCAAGGCCCGCGCATGGATTTCATCCCGTGCGCAGCCAGCCAATCCTTCGCCGCGGAGAGCAGCAAATGCGCCGCCTTTTCGTCCTCGATACACTCAAACGAACCGAACAGCCCAATCGGTTTGCCCCAGTAATCCACCGCCAGGCGGTCAATAAAAGCGGAGCACCGCCCGATCACCTTGCCTTCGTCTTCGAGAAGGAATAACACCGTCTCACAGTGATCCAGCATGGGGTTTTTCTGCGGGTCAAATTGCGCCCACTGATCCGAGCGCAGCGGCGCGATCCATAAGGGGTCATCGCGGTAAAGGTCATAGGGAAATTGAATGAATGCCCGCAGGTCTTTGCGGTTTTGTATGGTATGCAGTTCCATAATTGCTCCGATAATAACAAGTGAAAAGGACTCTCCCATTGTATAAAATTTTCCGCGGGAGGTAAATAGGAACTAGGAATTAGGTATTAGGAATCAGGGAACTAGGAATTAGGTATTAGGAATCAGGGAAC
>DPKV01000090.1:0-268 GCA_003542325.1 Anaerolineaceae bacterium | reverse complement strand
AATAAAAACAAAAACTGCAGAACTAATAATATGGAAAATGCCTACCGCCTTTTCGGTACTTAAAATTCTAATTCTTTTATATTATTTTCTGAATACCAACTGATGCTTTTTCTTCAATGACTTCCACTCTGGCTTGAGTATGCCCTTCAAGTAAAGGTGTAATAAATGCAGGATTTACAGAATCCATACTCAGATTAATTATTTTAATCTTCCGAGTGATATCTCCATTAAACCATTTAGTAATATATTCATTGACATGTTCATCTCG
>DPKV01000232.1:5902-7184 GCA_003542325.1 Anaerolineaceae bacterium | reverse complement strand
CGTTCAAGGAGCGCTTTACCGTTGAAAGTCCGCAGCGTGGTTCGGGCGGTGTCATACAGGTAAGGGCCCTCTGAGAGTCCCGCCGTCCAGCCATTCATGCCCATAATGAAGTCGGCTTCAACGGAGTCAAAATTCGGCGTAGGGCCTTCGATAATTGTGATTTTGTTGTCCATAAACGATAAAACCTCGAGTGCATATTACCACATATATGCACTCGAGGCTAGATATTTCATGGACAGTTTTGTTAAAGTTGTTTGGTTAAATTCCTGCCATATTAAGGGGCTAAGATCAGGGTGTCGTGTTGTTGTAAAACCAGTTATAAGCGTAGAATCCGCCGCTGGTCGCTTCCAGTCGGATGGCGATCTGTGTTTCCCCTGCCAAAGTGGGTGGAATGGTAAAGGTCTTCGCAAAAGATCCGCCGGAGCCCGCATTAATCGTCGTCACCTGGGTTCCACCGATACCCTGGGTCCACATCTTTCCCATCAGGACTTTGAAGTCGTATCCGGCAGGGAAATTATTGGTCAGGATTGTCACCGTGTTATCCTTGACTACCCCGGTGATTGAAAAAGTTGGGATGCCTGTATAACCCGGGAGCGTCGGAATGGCCGGGGTTCCATCGGTTGTGGTACCAGCAGAGGCCGTGTTGTTGTAGAACCAGTTGTAAGCGTAAAAATAGTTGTTTGCGGTTTGCAACCGGATCGCGATTTGAATGTCACCTTTGAGGGCAGCCGGGATGTCAAAGGTGGCCTGGAAAGATCCCCCTTCACCGGAATTGATCGTCGTCACCTGGGTTCCATTGATTCCCTGGGTCCACATTTTTCCCATCAGGACGTTGAAATCATAACCTGCCGGGAAATTATTCGCCCGGATGGTGACGTCCTGATTCTCGGTTACTGAGAGGATGGATAGGGTGGGGATACCGTAATAAATACCATCTGTTGGTGTGACGCCAAAGGGAGTGGTGGTTGATTGCATATCCGCATCGGTGTTATAGAACCAGTTATAGGCGTAGAATCCCCCTGTGGTGGCGTCCATCCGGATCGCGATCAGCGATTGTGAACGGAGATCAACAGGGATTGCAAAGGTGAATTCCAGACTGCCGCCCGATCCGGAATTGACGGTTCCAACGATAATCCCGCCGATGCCGGCCGTGCCAAACAGCCCCATCCGTACAACAAAATCATAGTTTGCCGGGAAGTTATGGGTAACAATGGTGACTTCCTCGCCCTGGATGACTTCCTGGATTGAAAAAGTTGGGACGGTGTAAGCCTGTGCTGTCCCC
>DPKV01000232.1:0-5895 GCA_003542325.1 Anaerolineaceae bacterium | reverse complement strand
TTTCTTCAGGATCAATCGATTCAATTAAGGCCAGAATCTCATCAGTGAGATTTAAGTATTGCTTGGAAGCCCTGGACTTGGGGTCGTAAATGGTGATTGGCATGCCGGCCAGTTGGCTTTCCGGCAGTTTTACATCCACACCGATGATGGTTTTGAGCAAGGTTTGACGGTAATGCTCTTCAATTTGAGCAAAGATACGCTCATGGAGAGTCGCACGCTGGTCCAGCTTGGTCACCAATAATCTGTAAACCAGTGCCGGATTGATCCTGCTTTGTGCCAACTGGAACAGGCGGATCATATCATCCAGAGTTTGCAAAGCAAAATACTCGCAGACAAGCGGGACTAATGCAAGGTTTGCGCAGGCAATGGCATTCAGTGTCAATGGCGTCATTCCCGGTGAGCAGTCCATAATGATGACATCGTAGGCTGGGAATTCACCATTGGATAGGATTTCTTTTAGCAGAAGCTCGTAATCCTTCTTTTGGTAAAGCTCTTTTGCGAGCGACAGGACGGCCGCATTGGATGGGATCAGGTTAAGGTTCCTGACCAGGGTTGGTTTGATCAGGCTTTTTGGGGGATATGTATTGTGAAACAGGTCCGCGGTTGATCGTTGAACCCGGTTGAGGTTGATGCCAAAGGATGCTGTGAGGTTGCCGTTAGGGGCAAGGTCCAGCAGTAAAACATTTTTCCCTTTCTGAGCCAGGCCGGTTCCCAGGCAAATAGCCGTAGTTGTCTTGCCGACGCCGCCTTTTTCCTGGCATAAAGCGATCGCAAACGGCGGATTGGCTTTGGAGATGGATTGCCGTTGGACCATCAATTTACTCCCTTAGTGGATGACTATTAAGATTATACTGGATTCAATCCCTCACTTCAATTTCAGGTAAATTAATCTTTAATGATCCCTTTCCTATTGATAATTTCACTTCCAGAGGTTGTATAACAAAAAAGCCGGATACTCAAAGAATATCCGGCAAAAGCTGTGCTGACTGGTGTTTTTGGTTTACTTTACGTTCACCTTGATGCTGCGAGGTTTGGCTTCCTCTGCTTTGGGAATTTCCAGAGTCAGAACGCCATTTTCGAGCTTTGCATTTACTTTGGCGGGGTTCAGAGGGGTTGGGAGTGTAATCACTCGGTGGAACCGCCCGCTGGGGCGTTCGGCCAAAAGATAGGTTGCGCCTTCTTCGCGGTCTGCCTTAATTTCGCCGGAGATGGTGACAATCTCATTGACGATTTGAATATCAAGGTCATCCGCATTGATGCCGGGCAGCAGGGCGTTGATGGTGAATGAATCGTTGTCTGCGATGACATCCACCGGGAAGGTCAACTTATTGGCGTAATCTTCATCCCAATCCTGCATCATTTCTTCAATAAAACGGCGGCGGGGAATACGTCGAATTGGATTAATATAAACGGTCATTTCATCCTCCATCTGGTTACTATTTCTGTTTACTTATTGAATAATATTGTGGATGTGTTAACAGCTCATTTGCAAAAAATTTGAAAAATATAAGAATACCCTGCGCCGTGGTATCCTTAGTGCGATTTATTTAACCCTTACTATTGGATTTCTACACATCATGAGAAAACCTCACACAAGAAAACATATCATCCTCCTGATGGCATTCATTGTTCTAGTCGCGGGCGGCGGCGTATTTTGGCTTTACCGGACGTATTATTCTAAGGACAGCCGCACCCGGGCGGTGATTAATTTCATTCGAGATCCGGATTCATTGGCTGATCTCAGGGTGTCAGCCCTCTCATCCTGTGGTGACGCCCCTTTCATCATGCCGACCGACGGGATGATAGGGTATTTGTGGGGCGATTCATTTCGACCGGGTCACCATCACACTGGCATTGATGTCTTTGCCGGGACGGATGTGGGGATTACACCGGTTTATGCGGCTTACGATGGATATCTGACCCGGCTTCCCGATTGGAAGTCGACGGTGATCGTCCGCATCCCTGCTGATCCGCTGCAACCTGACCGGCAGATCTGGATGTATTACACTCACCTGGCGGATTCGGAGGGAAATTCTTTTGTGGATGCGGCCTTCCCTCCGGGAACAGAGGACCTTTTTGTGACCGCCGGGACGCTGCTGGGATATCAGGGCAATTTTTCGGGGACGCCTGGTAATCCCACCGGGGTTCATCTTCATTTTTCAATTGTGTTGGATGATGGTGAAGGTCATTTCTTAAATGAGTTGGCAATTGAGAATACGCTGGACCCATCCCCGTACCTGGGATTAGCGTTGAATGCCAGGGAGAACCCGGATGGAATCCCGGTCTGTCAGGACTTTTAACCTGCCGGTAAGCGGTATACGAAGGATTAATCGTATAATATAAATCTGTGATGAACGCGGATTGGAATAGACAGGGAGCGGTCATGGAAGAACTCGGTAAGAATATTTATCTGGAAAGCGGTTTTCCGGGCGTTGTCCTGGGAGCTTTTATCTTTGAAAAGGGGACCCTGATGGTGGATGCCCCTTTCAGGGTTGAAGACCAGCGGGCCTGGCGGACGGTGCTCGCCGGGATGGAATTAGCCAGTGACCGTTTACTGGTCATGCTGGACCCGCATTTGGATCGTACGGTGGGCGTTCGGGCGATGGAAGCGACGGTGATTGGTCATGCCAACAGCGGTGAAATTTTGCAGAACCGTCCCGCTTCTGCCCGCAGTCAGGATATTGATGCCGGCGCTGATTGGGAACCTTTCGACCTTCATGTGAATATCCGATGGGCCGTTCCCGAAATGGTCTTTTCACAATCCCTGTCCATCTATACCGGTGACCATCCGGTTCACTTGACCCATCATCCGGGGTCTCATAAGGCAGGCATCTGGTTACAGGATGACGTGGAGAAGGTCCTCTTTGTTGGGGACAGTATTGTCCTGCAACAGCCACCCTTCCTAGCCTGGGCAGATATTGACTTCTGGTTGGAAGATTTGGCGTTGCTTGAATCGGACGTTTACCGGGGTTATAAAATTGTCAGCGGCCGAAATGGTGTTGTCAGGGTGCGGTCTATTGGCAAATTAAAAGAATTTCTATCCGATGTCAAAAAGGCGGTTGAAAAAATCAATGAGAAGCGTGCTCCGGTTGAGGCATTATTTGATGAAGTGCCAAGGTTGCTGAAAACATTAAACATCAACAGGAATTTATCCCAGCTTTATCATAACCGCCTGGCATGGGGACTTGAGCAGTATTACAAAAACCATTTCCAGAATTCTGAGGAAAATTCAAAAGGAGAGAATTAATGCTGGCTTCGGATTGTATACCTTTAGTGGAAGTGACCCGTGGATCGATTGTAGAATCGATCCATTTTGGTGCTTTTATTGTTGTCGATTCGAAGGGCTCGGTGATTGCTTCTCAGGGTAACCCGGACCTGTTGACCTATCCGCGCAGTTCAATGAAGCCTTTCCAGGCCTTGCCGTTTATTGAGCGCGGCGGGGCTGAGAAATTTGGTCTTACCGATCAGGAAATTGCCATCATTTGTGCATCCCATACAGGGACGGACCTGCATGGGTCGGTCTTGAAGGAGATGCACAGGAAAATTGGCACAACCGAAGCTGACCTTGCCTGCGGTGTCCATTGGCCCGGCGATTCCGCCACCCGGGATGCCATGAAATTTGCGGGTGAAACACCTACGCCTTTCCGGCATAATTGTTCCGGCAAACATACGGGGATGCTGGCCCACGCCAAGCTGCGGGGTTCCCCGATTGAAGATTACCTCAACCCACAACACCCGGTGCAGGTCGCGATCCGTGAGACCCTGGCTGAGATGATTGAGATGTCACCGGATGACATGCCTTTGGGGATCGATGGCTGTTCAGCGCCGGTTTATGGGATTCCTTTGAGAAACATGGCGCATGCGACTGCAAAGCTGGCTGACCCCTGGATGTTGGCGGAAAAACGGGCGCAGGCCTGCCGGAAGATCACCCATGCAATGATGACCCATCCGGATATGATTGCCGGGCCGGGCATGTTTGACACAGACCTGATGACAGCCGGCCATGGCAAGGTCTTCTGCAAGGGTGGGGCGGAGGGTTACCAGATCATTGGCGTGATGCCGGGCGTGACCGGGGAAGGTGCGCCCGGGCTGGGAATTGCCTTCAAGATCTCCGATGGGGATAACGGCAATCGAGCCAGGCCATCGGTCAGTCTTGCTTTGCTGGCTGCACTGGGTGTTTTGACGGAGGAAGAATTAGCCCAGCTTTCAGCTTACGGCAATGTCCCGTTGACAAACTGGCGGGGATTCCTGGTGGGCGAGATCCGATCGGCGTTCTCACTTTCTTAAGGACAGATATGGATCACGCTTACCAGGAGAAAATTGAACGCATCCGCCAGCGGTTGATCGCAGCTTTTGGCGAGCCGGTTTGGCGAACGCCTTTACCACCTGTCGATGAACTGGTTTCGACGATCCTTTCACAAAATACAAACGATGTCAACAGGGATGCCGCTTTTGAATGCCTGAAGGCGACGTTCCCGGATTGGGAAGCCGTAATGACGGCAGAGAAATCGGATGTGGTGGATGCGGTCCGAATTGCCGGCCTGGCGAACCAGAAAGGTCCCCGGATTCAGCAGGCCCTGCGGGAAATCGCCGACCACACCGGGGGTGAGATCACGCTTGACTTCCTGCGGGAAATGCCACTCGAAGAGGCGAGAGCCTGGCTGACCGGGATGAAGGGGGTCGGCCCNNGTGCTGCTGTTTGCGATGGGAATCCCGGCTTTTCCGGTGGATACCCACATCTACCGGGTGAGCGGCCGGCTGGGCATTCGACCGGCGGGTCTATCGGTGGAAAAGACCCATAAATACCTGGAAGCGCGGATTCCGGAAGCCTATTTCTATGACCTGCATTTGAATATCATTCGTTTGGGGCGGGAGGTCTGCGGCGCAAGGAAATGGCATTGCGCCCGCTGCCCTCTGGAAGATTTGTGTCCGTTTGAAGAAAAAAATATAGGGATGTAAATGGGTGCAAGATCAATTAATAGACCCCCGGGATTTCACAAATCCCGGGGGTCTGTTTCACTGGAATTCCTCTGTTTTATGACACAAGCGTGCGATCATCGACCACGGTCCGGTCCAGTTTATTTTCACATCAAGTTCCTGCCCCAGCAGGTCCTGATCGCTTTCCACAAAGACCAGTTTGTTGGTTGGCGTACGACCGCGCCAGCGGCCTCGGGACAATTCTTCAAACAGGACGGACACGGTCTGATCCTGGAAACGGGCATTGATCTCGGCTGAAATGGCTTCCTGCAGCTCCTCCAGCAGACGGAACCGGCGCATCTTTTCGGCGGCCGGAACGTTATCTTCCAGCTTACGGGCGGAATAGGTGCCTTCCCGGGGTGAATATCGGGCCAGGTGGGCCACATCCATCCGCAGCTCGTTCAACAGATCATAAGTTTCCTGGAACTGGTCATCTGTCTCGCCCGGGAAACCGACGATGATGTCAGTGGCGATGGAGGAGCCGGGGATGCGGTCTCTGATATTTTGAACCAGCTCACGGTAAGCCTGAGCGGTATACCCCCGCCGCATGGCTTCCAAAACAGCATCGTCGCCGGCCTGGATGGGGACTTCAATGTGGGGGCAAACCTTGGGAAGCTCCGCCACCGCATCCAATAAGGCATCGGTCATCCAGTTGGGGTGGGAGGTCAGGAAACGGATCCGCTTAAACCCGTCAATTTTATGCAAATCGTGCAGCAATCCGGCCAGGGTCCGTTTTTCTGGCAGGTCCAGCCCGTATCGATCCACGATCTGACCCAACAGGGTTATCTCTTTCACGCCCTGCCGGGCCAGGCTTTCCGCTTCAGCCAGGACCTCGGCATAAGGCCGGGAATGCTCAATGCCTCTTTTGGAGGGGATGATACAGTAGGTACAGGCGTGGGAACAGCCGTATACAATCGG
>DPKV01000085.1 GCA_003542325.1 Anaerolineaceae bacterium | reverse complement strand
TGGAATTGCTGGGACTGCCTGCCGTAGGGCTTTCCGGCAGCCTGGCCGCGGCCGCCTTCCTGACGGATACCCTCGACCGGGCCTCTTTCACCCGGACCGGCTTCAACGGTTTAATGCTGCCGTTGCTGGAAGATTCGACGCTGGCTCAACGCGGTGCGGAAGGCGTCCTCTCCGTAACGGACCTCCTGCTGTATTCCACAGTATGCGGGACCGGTCTGGACACCCTCCCCCTGCCTGGGGATACCAGTGTCGAACAATTGGAAGCGATCCTGCTGGATGTCGCTGCGCTGGCCTTGCGCCTGAACAAACCCCTTACCGCCCGGCTGATGCCCATCCCCGGAAAGAAGGCCGGCGACCCCACGGGCTTTGATTTTGAATACTTCGCTAACAGCAAAGTCCTGGGAGTTCCCGCCAAACCGCTGAGCGGACTTCTGGCCGGGGATGAAGCCTTTTCCGTTCTACCCAGGAAACAATAGTTAAGCCTTCCCCTCGAGGAACGAGAGAGTTTTTGGCCACGTGCCGCGGCGTAATCACTGAGGCGGAACGGATTCCCCATTAATAGCTATCGCAATCAGAGCGTGGCTTCAGAACGACAAAGCGCACGTGACAAAACAGAGTTGAGTAACTGGAAATTTTAGTTAAGAGCACCGGATGAGGTGGAATAATACTCCAACACGCTCATCCCTCACCCTTCACCCGCCAATAGGCGGAGCCATCCTTCTCACGCCCCAAATATTTCGCCGAGATCAAGTCCCGGCGGAGCCCGGAAATATCGGGGTTCAATGCACCGATTATCGCGTTGACTTCCTTCTCGGTATAGGTCCGGTTGAACTCAAATTTCTCTGCGATATAACCCAGGATCACCTCCAGTTTCCGGTGATTGGTCGGAATCTTAGCAATGGCTCCATCAGGGGCCAGATAGTCCTTGAGAATTTTGCGATCATATGCCTTTGGATCCAGACCTTCGACTACCTCGGGCAGAGTTTCCTGAGCAAGCAGGGACTGCGCCATTCTTTCCAGTTCGTCTGTCTCCAAGCGGTAAATATTATAATACCCATCCACACGGGCAGAGACCAACCCAATATCACTGAGAATCGAGAGGTGATGGGAAACGGTTGATGCGCTGATCTCCAGCACCGCCGCCAGTTCCTCCACACTCGCCTCTTTTTGCGCCAGCAAACCGACCAGTTTCAACCGGTTGGCGTCAGAAAGAGCCTTGAAAAACGATAATAAAGGTTCTGATTGACTTTTTATTTTCACTTTCCTGTATTTAATTCGATTGTTTTCGAAATAAATATATTGTCATCAGCGCAATTTGTCACCCCCCGGCCAAAGGCTATTAAAACAAAACAACCTCCTTTGTCGGGAGGCTGATTGACAATCCTGGTTGATGTTACCTGACCTGTTTAAAGTTGATCAGAATTAGGTTCTTCTGGCAATCCGCAAAGGTTTCTATGGCGTAGGGCGTAGACAAAGCGGAACCGTCCGAATCAAGCAGCTGGATAAATAATGTACCGTCACTATCCACCACCACATTTTCCAAAGCGAATTCGTAACCCGAGTCGCCGTAAACCTTTGCCCTGCCGCTGACCGTGGTCTGGTCAATAGAATATCCCCCGATTTCCCCAAATAAATGCAGCGTCATTCCAGGAACCTCTTTACCGGTCAGGTCCCATACCTGCCCGGCGATCACCAGCCAATCACAGCCTAACCCGGGCCGGAGCAGATCGCTGCTGAAAGCTTCCGGGTCACCGGATAACTGGTAAGGAAAGATTTCCCGGGTCGGGGTGATCGTGACTGTGGCAGGTAGTACGGAAACAGCCGTGATGGTCGACCCGGGATTCGGTGTCGCCGTCGCGGTGCCTGTCGCCGAAATAGCGGCTGTTTTACTCACTGTGGGTGTCAAACCTTCTTCGCCTGTTTTATAAGGTCCCCAGCCAAAGATCAACATCAGGAGCCAGACCACACCAGCCAGGATAAATAAAGTGAAGATGAATCCCCCAACCCCGCCTTTCTTGTGCTGCTGCGGTTGGCGCGGAGTCGCCATATTGGGCACAGATTTTTGAACACTGTACCGGTTGGTTGGCGTTGGTTTTCGAGAAGGAGGCGTATGACCCATATCAATTGCCCAGGATCTCAACCGTGCTCATCGCCAGCCGTTCTGCCACCCAGTTTTGTAAAGCCTGGCGCTGCAGGACCTGGAGCGCGTCAGTGGATAATGGTCTATCCGCCCGATCAAGGACCAGCACAATATGGTAACCGATGTCCGATTCGATAATCTCCGAACGAGAGCCAACGGGCAAATTAAAGGCTGCATCTTCGACAGCAGGGATCAATAAATAACCCCGCGGCGCCCATCCCAAATATCCCCCGGCAACCCAATCATATTCATAGGCCACATCCTCAAATGGCGTTCCGGAGTTCAAACTGGCCAGTGCGTTTTGTGCACCGGTGGAAGTATAGGCAAATACCTGCCGCAATTCCACCTGTTCCATTGTCGTCGGTACAGCGCTGGTGATCCTGTCGCGCTGATTCGTCGCCAATAGATCCAATCGCATGGATTGGAAAAGGTCACCATCGGTGTAACCCCATTCCGCCATCCAGGCTGCCAGGTCCACTTCCGCTGCAAGGGCATCGATTTTGGCCTGCACGTCTGCGTCGGTAACAGTAAACCCTGCTTCTACAGCCCCCTGTGCAAGGAGCATTTTTTCAATCAGCTCATTTAATACCGTTTCACGGGCGGCGGCCACATCCTCAACCGGCGTTCCCAGCGCTTCCTGAGCGATGAGATACCGGGTTACCTCGGTTTCGTACCAGGCCAGCGGGATTCGCTCTCCATTGACCGCAGCGATGGCCGGGACAGGTGTTGGCGTTGGCTGGTCCGGCGTGGCTGTCGATAACCCCTCGGGGGTGAGGGAAGAAACCGGTTCAGTTGGAGACGAACCGTCGGAACAGGCCGACAAAAAAATAACGAGTAATATCAGCCCAAAATTGGCCAGGCGAAGTTGAGATCGGTGCTTTAACATGTCATCCATTATACCAGCGACCACTGCTCCACTACGCGCCTTTTAGGGGACAAAATTCAGGGCAATCGCAAAGTTCACCCAAGAGATTTCTGCATGCGATAGTCAATAAGCAACCCCATCCCCAGCCCTTCCCCTCGGTGAGGGGAAGGGTGCCCGAAGGGCGGGATGGGGTGATTTTTGGATAATAAAGAG
>DPKV01000086.1 GCA_003542325.1 Anaerolineaceae bacterium | reverse complement strand
CATTCAAGTTCGCGTTATTCGTCCAACTCACCGATGTCCAACTATCACCGCCGTTTGTCGAATAAGACAAGCCGTACCCATCCCAAAATCCGATGTAGACCCTGGATGAATCTGGAGTGACCTGCACGGAGCGGACATCGCCATCAATCATGGTATTGTTTTTCTCTACCCAACTTTCACCGCCATTCGTCGTCTTATAAACACCGGTTCGATGCATTGCAGCGTAGATCGTATTGGGCTGATTTGGGTCAATAGCCAGATCATAAACATAATCTCTATAAGGATTACTGGGTAAGCCGCTGTCTTTTCTCACCCAGGTCGAGCCACCGTCGGTAGACTTAAACACACCGCCTGGCCAGGCAACGGCCACACCATTCACATAAATTGATGGCTCTCGAAGGCCCACATAGACGATACTTGAATTTTGAGGATTGAAATCAATCGAATATATCACACTCCCCGGTGTAATCCCCGTTACAGCAGTCCATGTATCACCGCCATTGATTGTCTGTTTTAAACCATGCTCATAATCGCTGGCAAGTATATGCTGAGTGTTCGAAGGATCAATCGCCAGTTCATAGATAAAACCGGTTTCCAGGCCTACACTCCTATTGACCCAGGTTTGCCCACCGTTTGTGCTTTTATAAACACCATCGCCCCATGAATTGGCATACAGAATATTGGAATCTGTTGGGTCAATGACAATTCCCTCAACTGTGCCGCCATCCAACCCATAGGCGTAATAAGGATCGTTTTCATGGAAGAAAATAGGAAAAAATGTCACTATTTCCCCACCTTGTGCAGAAACAGTCGCACCGGTTCCAAACAATGGAATAACAACAAGTAACAGAACAATGAAGATCCAAATCTTTCGGTATTTAATTTTCATATCCATTACCTCTAAACAATATCTCTATGCCTGATCCGGGTCCAAAATCTCCGGCCGGTCATTTTGGGGGGAATTCACTGCCGTTGAAACCGGATAACATTTCATCTCCTCAGCAGGATAAGGAACCAGCGAGTCGATTAATACTGATTTGGATGTTTCCAGATTAATCCACGGCCAGCGTGTGCTCTCATCAAGAATGACGGGCATCCGGTTGTGAAAACCGCCGACCAGATCATTCGGTTCGCAGGTCAGGATGGTGCAGGTATGCAGTTCACCCCCTTCCGGAGGCTCCCAATGTTCATACAAACCGGCAAAAGTAAATGGCCGGTCATCTTTCAGTTTGAAATAATAAGGGATTTTAATGCCCGCTTTTTTATCATGAT
The DNA here is from genome assembly GCA_003542325.1 of Anaerolineaceae bacterium. GTDB lineage: Bacteria > Chloroflexota > Anaerolineae > Anaerolineales > Anaerolineaceae > Brevifilum. The sequence goes on along the minus strand of DPKV01000086.1, from coordinate 2,437 downwards.
GCCACTCGAAAAATCCATCCGCCAGGATCAGGCACCGCCGATACTTATACGCGCCCCGATAAGCGGGTTTCTCACTGACGGTCTCTGCACGGGCGTTGATCATCCGGCTCCCAATGCTGGGGTCTTTGGACCAAAACGGCACCAACCCCCAGAGGTAGAGTTCGACCGCCCTGGTCTGGAAGTCCTTAACAATGGGCACCGGCTGTGAAGGCGCAATATTGTATCGGGACTGCACGATATGGATGAAAGGCCCCAGGTCCAGCATTTCCTGAAGCTCACCAGGATCTAAAGTCAACGTATATCGACCACACATGTCTGCATTCCTTTAATTAAAAGAATCTGTGCAATTTCCTTGCCACAGATTCTAATATATCCGACTTTATGGAATTTTCAACCTAGAAGATCAATGACAAAATCAACCATCCTCCCAAAGCGATAAAAATGAAACCCATAATTAATTTGACAAGCGCAGCCTTTTCCTGCAGGAACCTGGTTAGATCCTTTGAAGTGGTCCCAAAGTAGACCAGCACAAAAATGACCACCAGGGGAAGAATGAACAGCAGGTTATAAATAATGAGGAATAGCAAAGCGCGCAGGCGCATTTCCGGAATGCTGCTCACGAAGATGATCGTCGGGAGGTAAACCTGACCTGTGCAGGCGAGTTCCAAAAATGAAATCAGGATCCCGGCAAAAAATGCGCCAAAGGCATAGTTGCTGGTATTCCGGCCTTTGCGGATCGTTGTATTGATCCGTTTCCGCATCGGTTCGGGCAGGTTCAGCAGCATATCATCAATTTGACCCTTTTTTGCTTTACGATAATCCAGAAAACTCAACACAGCCAGCACCAGACAAAAGACGCCGGTGACCGCATAAACGATATTTGACACAATTTCGAGGGTTGATCCGACCAACTCCAGGATTTTGTATAACCCCAGCCCCACAGCCAAATAAGCCAGAAAAACGCCGAATGTGAAAGCTGCACCGACAATCAGGACTTCTTTTCCACGTCTGCCGCTCAGCGTCAGATAGGAAACAAAAAAGATCAAGGTGGCGAAAGCGCAGGGGTTGATTCCATCCACCAAACCCGCAACAACCACGGTCAGCCATCCCATGTTGGAGAACCGCTCAACGATGGTTTGCTGACCTTCCTGAGCATCATAATCCAACCAGATCGGTTGTGTTCCGGCAGCCTGGTATGATTCCAGTATTGGCGTGATCTTCTCCAAATAAATCTCATCCCCAACCAACACATCCTCCCCAATGAACAAGGCCGGCGTATAAAAATTGCCCTCGTATCCCACCTTCTCTGTCAACCAGGTCGCCAGGTCAGCAGAATCATAAATATTGAATTCCACGATTTGTATTTGAGGAAATTTAGACCGGAGGTAGTTCAAATCGGCGGTGACTCGGCTGCATACATCACAACCCGTTTGATAGAAATAGGCGATATACAACGGGGCAGCAACCTCACAGGCTTCATCCGTGCCGCAAATTTCATCCACTGTTTCCGTTGGTTCCGGAGAGATGCTGATCAACGCAGCCGGATTGAGGTTTTCAATTTCAGGAAAATCAATACCGCCATCCGCCAATCCTGAAATCAGGATGCCGGGGAAAGCCTCTCGGATATCGCTTTCGCCGATCAGGATTTGCTCACCGACCACCAACGTGGGAATACTGCGTTCTGAAACCGGAACCTCAAAATAAGCCTCAACGGAAAGCATGGCTTCATAATATTCAGGATTCCCAATCTCCAACAGGCGAATATCCAGCAGATTGCCGTATTCGTCCATGAGTGGTGTGAGCGTGTCCTCCAATACCGCCAGACAATGCGGGCAGTCATTGGCATAGAAATAATACGCATGGACCGCCCCTTCAACCGCCTCTATCGTACTTTGAGGCGCAACCGGTCCGGCTGGGGTGACTTGAACCAGTTGATCCGTCGGCGCGCTGGCAGAGGCGGATTGAAGGCCCAGCATACCCAACAAACCCAAAAGACTCAAAACAAAAGCTAAAGTGAAGGCAAGGGATCGTTTCATAAAGTGTCTCTGTAAGTTTTCTTCGTGGCAACGTATTTATTGTAACAAAATCAAATAAAAAATCCTGCAAAACCCATTACACAATATTTAGTATAGAAAATCAATTGGCGAAAATGGCCTCGATTTCTCCTAAAGGCAATCAATAAAAAAGGCCCGCAAAAGGTCTTCACCTGCTCCATCTCGCATGAGGCGGCTGGATGGGTTTCGACCAAGTCCTAATCATACTGCATTTTTTACTCCATGCAGTAAACTTGTCTTTCACCCAGGGCAATCGCAGAGTACACCCAAGAGATTTTTGCATACCAATGTCAATAAGCAACCCTATCCCCAACCCTTCCCCTCGGTGAGGGAAAGTGGGGTGCCCGAAGGGCGGGAAGGGGTGATTTTTGGATAATAAAGAG
>DPKV01000125.1 GCA_003542325.1 Anaerolineaceae bacterium | reverse complement strand
GCGCCTGTTCCAGGTGGTCCTTGGTGTGGATCATTTCCTGGGGGCGGGGCAGGCCGGCAAACACGCCCAGGCCTTCAGTGCAGGCCTGACTGAGGGCGTTAAAAAAAGGCGCACGGTAGTCCGGGAGAACCCGCTGGATCAGGCCAACCTTACCGGTGAATTCAGTCATTATCCCACCAGCGCTTCCAGGTAAGCTGCGACCATATCATCCAGGGAAAATACTTCTTCCGCCCGGCGGCGGGCATTTTCCCGGTAGGCAGGATTATCCCGCAGGATTTGTGAGCATGCTGCGGCCAGGGGGGGGATGACCGGGTCGGCAAGCTGCCAGTAGTCAGCGCCCCAGGGGACAATTTCGCCTGCGCCGTCCCGGACCAGTTCGGCCAGCGCGCCGGTGTCATAGGCGACGATGGGCAGGCCGCAGGCCAGGGCTTCAATCACGCTGTTCGGACAGGCGGCGTTCAGATCGGCGCTGAACAGCACATGGGCGGAACGGTCAATTGCCGGAATATTTTCCCTTGGAACGATCCCCCGCCAGGTGATCCACAACTCAGGCGCGAGGGCCTGGGCGCGGGTCCGAACTGATTCACTGACATCGCCGACCACCATCAGTTCCACACGGCGGTCCTGACCCTTCTGGACAGCCTGCGCCAGTCGGACTGCGGTCTCCAACCCGCGGGCATAAGCGCCGGTCAGACGGCCTTCGACCAGCAGGATCTGGTCGTGGTCATTGGGAGGGCTTCCCGGCCCGTCAGGATGATATTGTTCCAGGTCAATTCCGTTATACACAATCGTGGAAGGGATCGAGCGGGGACCGAAGACATTCGTCCACCAGTCCCGGCTGAAATGGCTTTGATAGACAATGTGATCAGCCAGCCTGCGGCGGATGAAGGCCAGCAGGCGGTTATTCCGTTCGGCTCGCAGGGCGGCCCGCCAGGGCGACCTTTCGATTTTATGGAGCCAGTTGAGGCCATTCAGGCGCTGGACGATCCTTGCGCCGCGTTTACGGGCGAGCCAAAGCTGGAAGACCTGACGTGTGCCGCCAATCACCAGCACGGCGGTGTTATTGCGGTCGTTGAGATCAAACCCATAGGGAATTTGCCGGGCTTCCAATCCCTGAATGAACCTGGCTTGAAAGGAAGCAGTCCCCCCCAGTCCTTTCAGTTTAGGGACCAAACAGATTTGTGGTTTCATTAAACCCGTTCCTCTGGCCCTTGCAAAGATGGGATACGGCAGGCAGCCATCAGGAATCCGTCCCGCATGCCAGTAAAGCCGACACAATCCGTTCGGCAGCGTGACCGTCTCCGTAGGGGTTGACTGCCCCGGACATGGCCGCGTAGGCTTCCGGCACGTCCAGCAGCTCCTGGGCGGCTGTAAAAATGGCTTCGGGATCGGTGCCGACCAGTTTCAGGGTTCCGGCTGTAACGCCTTCCTGCCGTTCGGTGCGCTCTCGCAACACCAGGGTCGGGATGCCCAACGAAGGGGCTTCTTCCTGGATCCCGCCGGAATCGGTCAGGATGAGGGTGGCGTGTTTCATTAAATGAATGAGGGGCAGGTAATCCATGGGCGGCAGTAAAATGATGTTGTCGACTTCAGAAAGCTCGTTATAAACGGGGTCCTGAATATTGGGATTGAGATGAACGGGATAGACTAAAGTGATCTCGTCGCGATACTGATTGGCTAATTTTTTTAGGGCTGTGCAGATGTTCAGAATGGGCTGGCCGAAGTTTTCCCGCCGATGGGCTGTGACCAGTACCAGGCGGCGGTCACCCGGTCTGACGCCAGCCTGTTGCAGAATGTGGGCGGTTTCCTGGGGCGTGGGCTGCTGGATGATGAGGTGCAACGCATCAATGGAGGTGTTGCCGGTCACGCGGATCAGTTCATCGGGGGTGCCTTCGCGCAGGAGGTTCTGGCGGTTGTTCTCAGTAGGCGCAAAATGCAGGTCGGCTACCACACCGGCGATCCGGCGGTTGACTTCCTCGGGGAAGGGCTGCCATTTATCGAAGGTCCGCAGTCCGGCTTCCACATGACCAATATTGACCTGGTTGTAATATCCCAGCAGTGCGGCTGCCATGACGGTGGTCGTGTCACCCTGGACGAGCAGCCAATCCGGTTGCTCAGCCTTGAGGACCGGGTCCAGTTCGGTGAAAATCCGGGCGGTGAGCTGAGCCAGGTTCTGGTCCGGCTGCATCAGGTCCAAGTCAATGTCAGGGGTGATATTAAATGCCTGCAGGACCTGATCCAGCATTTCACGGTGCTGGGCGGTGACACACACGCAGGTTTCGATCCTGTCTGCGTGTTTTTTTAGCTCTTTAATTACTGGGGCCATCTTGACAGCTTCCGGACGGGTCCCAAAGATCACCATCACATGCAGTTTTCTTTTCATGGGGGTAATTATACTTGAAGTGGCTGTGCAGAGCAGTTGGCAGGTATCTCAATTCAGGGCAATCGCAAAGTACAACCTAGAGATTTCTGCATACGATCGTCAATCAGCAACCCTATCTCCAGCCCTTCCCCTCACCGAGGGGAAGGGTGCCCGAAGGGTGGGAAGGGGTGATTTTTGGATAATAAAGAGTTCAATAAGTTGAAACAAATGAAATTACGATTACCCTGCATCTACTTTAGACTCAATGCATAATCGAGCCGGCCCAAAAATAATTTTGAGATTTTAATTTTGGACTCCGGTATGCTATACTTTTAGCATGCAACAAGAGTTTTGGCCGGACTGGGCGGATTTTCTATCGCGGTGGAAGCCTAAGCCGCGGATATGTGAACTGGCGGCAAGCGCCGGGCCGGTCATGCCTGTGAGTTCTCAGATTCTGATGTTAAGTGCGTTGTTATGTGGTGTGAGACACAGCCCGCGTCAGCTTTCCGCTTACCTGCAGGAGGTGGCATGTTAAACTGGACGCTCGTTGGCTGGGTGGTGATTGGTTTGGCGGTGATTCTACTGGCTTTGCTAAGCTGGGGTGTGCGGATAAAAATGCCGTCCCTTCGTAAAACAGATTTCGTGAGGCGGTACAAAGCCTCCCAGGCGATTTCGATGGAGCAGGGAAAAGACCGGCAGGTAGTCCTGGGGAACCGGCTGGTTTCCCGGGCTTATCCCGGCCTTGGTCTGACCGCGTTGTCTGCAATGCCGTTGCTGATCACACCCGAAACGCTGACCGACGGCAATCAATCCATTGCTTCTGCCGCAGGCGGTCTGGCCGTGCTCGCCCGGCAGGTCATTGAAGGCTGGTATGCCAACGGTTTCTCGGAACAACTGTCGCATTCCCGCGTTAAAGCAAGCGTTTATGGCGTGACACCTTTCTCGTTCGCCGCCGGCTTGCTGCCTGAGTTAGAGTTCGCATCATTGGGTAATTTGCTTTATCTGGGCGATTATGGTCCGGAATCCGGATTGGCTGTGAAGAAAGCGGCTGACCGGGGCGCACAGGTCTTTGCAGCCGCAGGGTCCCTGACTGCGCAGGCGACTTTATTTCTTTGTGTGCAAGACCTGCTCCTGGGAGAAGAAGTATTCATGCTGGCTTCCTCGCTGGCTGGCTCGCAGCAAAGCCGGACTGCTTTGGTGGTTGAAGACCTGCTGCGGGTGGCATTAATTGTCTTATTGGTTACAGGTGCAGTCCTGAAGATGTGTGGTGTGTTGTGAAGAAGATCCTGTGGATTTTAATCGCAGCTCTGACAGGGTCAACGGTGCTGGCCGGTTATTTCTTCCAGGACCAGCTCAACCCGGTACTTTCGCTGATCTTTGAATGGGGGCTGATCCTGCTCGCTGTGGCGGGGTTGATCGGGATCGGGATATTGGCGGCCCGTCATATCCGGCGGGTCATCCATTGGGAAAAGGGCGCGGTTCTCAGCGTGGTTGCGTTGGTCGCTTTCCTGAT
>DPKV01000025.1 GCA_003542325.1 Anaerolineaceae bacterium | reverse complement strand
TCGATGATGTCATCTATCTTGGCTCTATGGACCATTTCGTTTACGCCATTTCAAAAGATGGCGAAGAAATTTGGTCAAAGGAGTTGGGGGGCGCAATTGTTGCCTCGCCAAAAGTTAACGCGGAAGCAAACGCCTTGTACATTGGATCCATGGATAATCAAATGGTTGCACTGGACCTCTCTACCGGTGATATCCTTTGGACGTATGATACCGAATCCAGCCTTTGGGGGGAGTCTCTTCTGGTTGAGAACACGTTGTATTTCGCCGATTCGGGTGGACAAATCTACGCCCTGGATGTCGAAACCGGCGACGCCATCTGGATGACGGAATATTCCGGAAATGTGATCGGCGGTCTTGCACCTATGGAAGATGGCTTTGTGATGGCAACTGAGGAGGGAGTTGTCAAAGCATTCAACTTCGATGGCAGCCCGAAATGGGAAGCCACGCTGGGCGGTGAGATTTTCCAGGCGCCGGCTATCGGTAACGATTACATCGTTGTAGGAACGGTTGGTGGTGACCAGCTTATTTATGGGTTCAGCCAAACCGGCGTACAACTTTGGTCCACAACCCCTGAGTAGTAGAGGATAATTCCATGTGGGATACCATCATCATTCAACCTTTTGTCAACGTTTTATTGCTCATTAATTCGCTGGTTCATAACTTCGGCGTTTCGATCATTTTATTCACGATCCTGATTCGTTTGTTAACCCATCCTTTGACGGTTAAGCAGTTCAAGTCCACAAAAGCGCTGCAGGAACTGCAGGAAGACCCGCACTATAAAAAGATGCAGGAAAAGTATAAAAATGATAAGGAAAAGCTGGCCCAGGAACAAATGAAGCTTTACAAGGAAAAAGGAATCAACCCGATGGGCTCTTGTCTGCCCTCCTTGATCCAACTCCCGCTCATTCTCGGCCTATATCAGAGCGTAACCCGGGCGATGGCCGCTTCACCTCTGGAGCTGTTCCGTCTGGAGCAGATCATTTACCCGAAGTGGTTTGATGCAGCGTCCGCTTTGCCGCTTGAGAACCAGTTCCTTTGGATGGACCTTGGTCAACCGGAGCGGATCCAACTCTTTGGTCTTTCAATCCCGCTGCTGGCTGTTTTTGTGGTCATTACAACTTTCCTGCAATCTCGTTTATTGCAGCCGCCTTCCTCAGGGAATGATCAGGCAGCGATGATGACCAAGAGCATGAATATTTACATGCCGGTCTTGATGGGCTTTATGGCTTATTCCCTGGCATCCGGTTTGGCCATTTATTTCCTGACCAGTAATATTTTTGGTATTGTTCAATATGCGTTGCTTGGGCGTGCCAATTGGAGTAATATCTTCCCCTTCCTTAAGAAGAAAGAGGAAGCGACCGGTGACAAGGCGAAGGCAAAGAAGGCGCCCATCATAATTGATGCCGTGGTAGAAGATGAAGAACCGGAGCCAGTTAAGGAAGAAGAAACCACAACCAGCCGGTCAAAGCAGATGATGCCCAAGCGGAAATTAACAAAGCGAAAGAACTAAGTGCCCATCCTGTCATTATAGGAACTTATTTGCAGATGTGAGGGATTTATGACTGAAGAACGAACTAAATTGGAAGTGATTGCCCCTTCAGTCGAAGAGGCAGTGGAGAAGGGACTGAATGATCTGGGTCTGACCCTGGATGATGTCGAGGTGGAAATTCTGGATGAGGGCAAGCGGGGTTTGTTTGGCCTCAGCGCACGCCAGGCACGGATAGCCTTGAAAATCAAGACCAGCCTGGCTGTCCCTGCCAAAGAAAAAGCGGCGGCGGAGGTCGAACCATCATCACAGGATGCAATTGATGAAACTGAGGTTTCCACGGATGGTGAGGCCGAAGAAGTCAGTATTGCCAGAGAAACAATTAAAATTATCCTCGAGAAAATGAATGTCGATGCGATGGTCAAGGCTCGTTTGGGTGAAGCTGAAGACAATCGTGTCCAACCTGTTCTGGTCGATATTGAAGGCAATGATCTTAGCTTCCTGATTGGCAACAAAGCGGAGACCATCAATGCTCTCCAATATATTTCGAGCTTGATCGTCAGCCGGGAAGTTGCCCGTTGGATTCCCTTACAAATTGATGTTCAGCATTATCGCAGACGCCGTGAGGAAGAAGTTCGCAGACTGGCCCGCCGAATTGCAGAGCAGGTTGTCACCACTGGCCGTAAACAGGTTTTAGAGCCCATGCCGCCCAATGAGCGACGGATCGTGCACCTTGAGCTTCGGGAGAACCCCAATGTGGAAACAGAAAGCACTGGCGAGGAACCCCGGCGAAAGGTGACTGTCAGACTAAAGGAATAAACGCTTCAACAGTAAACCAATGACCGTAAGGAAGGAATGACGATAAGTCGCGTTCAGGAAAACCTTACGGTTTTTTGTTCAAGTAAATTAAGCCAGGAGGAGCCAATGCGTGCAGTAGATATTATCGAGAAGAAGCGGGATGGGCGTGTTCTATCGCAAAGCGAGATCCGTTTCTTCATTGAGGGATATACCCGAGGGGATATCCCGGATTATCAGGCTTCGGCCTGGGCGATGGCCGTCCTTTTGCAGGGAATGACCCCGGAAGAAACCACAGAGTTGACATTGGCAATGGCTGACAGCGGCGACACCCTGGACCTTTCATCCGTTGTGGATATCGCAGTGGATAAGCATTCTTCGGGTGGGGTGGGAGACAAAACCTCGATAGCGGTTGTCCCCATGGTCCGGGCATGTGGATTGCCCGTTGGAAAGATGTCCGGTCGCGGGCTGGGATTTAGCGGCGGGACGTTGGATAAACTTGAATCGATCCCGGGTTTTCGAACCAACCTTTCCAAAGATGAGTTCCTGGCGCAGTTAGGTTCTCTTGGTATGGTCCTGACCGGGCAAAGCCTGGACCTTGCGCCGGCGGATGGAAAGTTATATGGCCTGCGTGATGTGACCGCCACGGTCCAATCGATTCCATTGATCGCTTCTTCCATCATGAGCAAGAAGATCGCAGCCGGTGCGCAGGCGATCGTCCTGGATGTCAAGACCGGCAACGGTGCCTTCATGCAGACGCTTGAGGAAGCACGGGAACTGGCAAAGCTGATGGTTTCCATTGGCGAATTAAGCGGGCGGGATGTGGTTGCGCTGCTCTCCGATATGAACCAACCCCTCGGCATTGAAGTGGGTAACGCGCTTGAAATGAAGGAAGCTATTCTCACGCTCAGGGGAGAAGGCCCTGAAGACTTTGTTGAACATTGCCTTGAAGTCTCCAGTCAATTGCTGGTGATCGGAAAACGCGCTGACACCCTTGAGGGGGCGCGGGAAATGGCTGAAAAAGCAATGACCGACGGCTCCGGTCTGGAATTCCTGCGGAAGCTGGTTCAAGCCCAGGGCGGCGATGTCAGTTATGTGGACCACCCGGAAAAACTGCCGGAAGCGCCGATCAAAGCAGTCGTGGAGGCAGGAAAATCCGGCTATATCGAAGCGGTTCATGCCAGGACGGTTGGTGAAACGGCGGTGTTGCTGGGCGCAGGACGCCAGAAGAAGGGCGATCCGATCGATCAGGCAGTTGGGATCTCGGTGATGGTCAAGGTTGGACAGAAGGTCGAGGCTGGTGAACCGCTGTTTGTAATCCATGCCCGGCATGCGGAAGATCTGGCGGACGCCGAGAAGAGTTTGCGGAGCGCAGTCAGTATTTCAAGTCGCCCGGTGGAGACTTTGCCGTTGTTCTATGGTCTTATCGACTGAACTGGCTGGCAGTGGCAAGGTCACTCAGACAAGAGTCTAAGCCTGATTGTTTGGACCAACACTTTGATATGGTAAGATAAATACAGTCACACTAATAAAAAGTGAGGCGAAGATGCTGAGGAAGAACTATTACAAAAGCGGCAAGAAGTGCCGGGTGTGGTTCTATTTACCTGCTGATGTCGACGCTGATACTGCCACCCTGGTCGGTGATTTTAATGATTGGGACGAGACCTCTCACCCCATGAAAAAGAAAGCTGACGGCACATTTTACATTGCCCTGACTTTGGACACGGGCTGCGATTATCAGTACCGATATCACCTCGACGGTGAACGCTGGGAGAATGATTGGCATGCGGATTACTACGCGCCGAACGATATGGGTACGGAGAATTCAGTCGTAAGCTTGAAAGTCGACCTGAAAAATTAAAAAATAAATCCCGGAGTTCTAACAGAGCCCCGGGATTTCTGTTTTCGTGGATTACTGGTGGAAATCCACCGCCTTGTCTTCGGCGTACTCCAGGGCGGAGCGGATGATTTCATTGTAAGTGGGGTGAGCATGGACGATCCGGGACACGTCGTCAATATCCGTTCCCAATGCGATCATATTTGCCAATTCCTGCTGGATTTCAGAGACCATGAACCCGATGGCCTGGGCAGCGATGACTTTATGATCCCGAATCCAGAGTTTAACAAACCCTTCGGTGTGGTCCTCAATGTTTGCCCGCAGGTTGACCTTGAAAGGCACCTTGACCACATCCACATTGGACAGGTTTTCGGGTACAAAGCCGATGGTGAAGATTTCAGGCAGGCTGTAGACCACCGCCGGAATGATGCTGTAATCCATCAACCGCGGGATTCCGCTTTTACGCATGATGTTCTCGGCGCAGATAACGCCCTGCTGAATGCCGCAATGAGCCAGGATGGATTTCCCGGTGGCGTCGCCTATCGACCAGACACCGGGGACGGAGGTTTGCAGCATATCATCCACCTCAATCCCTTTCCGGCTGTAGGTAAGACCGAGACGATCATATAATTCTTCCTGAAGCACGGCTGTCCGCCCAATGGCAATCAGGTTCATCTGAGATTTGATCTCCACCTTCTCCTGTGTATCCTGGTTGACTGCCTTAAGGACGCCGTCTTTTAGTTCGGTGACCTTATGGTTGGTCAGGATGCGGACGCCTTTCTCCGTCATCAGTTGGGTGATCTCAGCCGAGATGTCCGGGTCCATCTGAGCCAGAACACGGGGGAGCAGTTCCACAACGGTGACCTGGCTGCCCAAATTGGAGAAAATGGTCGCGAACTCCATTCCAATCACACCGCCGCCGACAATGGTCAGCGATTCAGGTAAAGTGTCAATGGAGATCAGACGATGGCTGCTGACGATGGATGGATCACTTTCATCAATAAAACCGGGGATCAGCGGCTTTGACCCTGTGGCAAGGATCACATTGTTCGTATGTAATGTCTCTTCCTCACCGGTGTACTGCATTTCGTGCGTGTCATTATCAAGTTTCCCATAACGGACGGTGATGGAATCGGGCGCATCAACCCGGGCCTCCCCGTGAAAGATGTCCACATTGTGGTATTCAAGCAGATCGGTTATGAACGAACGGGTATTGAGGACGACCTGGTTACGCCTTTGGGCGATTTTGGGGAAATTGATCTCAAAATGATCCACTTCCACACCATACCGGCCGCTGGTCTCCACTTCCTTGGCAACCTTGGCCGATTCGATCATGGCTTTACTGGGTGTGCAGCCCCAGTTTGTGCAGATGCCGCCGATGAAATCGCGCTCAACAATTGCGACTTTGCCGCCTAATTCCGCGATTCTGACAGCGCAGGAATGCCCTGCCGGACCGGCGCCAATGATCACCGCATCATACTTTTTTATTTCCATGTTTATCTTCTTTCAAAATATAATTTGTGTATTTTATCACAATAATATGATAATTATAGTCCGAAAAGGACAAATAAATCAAGAGAATTATGTACCGCAGTTAATCTTTGGAGGTTGAAATTAGATTGAAATTAACATAGACTTCACAAGGTGTTAATTGCGAGTCCTTCACCCGTTAAATCGGATCGGTTAAGATGGATAATGTCGGACAATATCTTAGTTCAATTCTCATAAAGGAGAAAAAATGCGTCGTAATTTGTTCGTAATTTCCAGCCTTATGTTGATCGGTGCCATGCTCTTCGCAGCCTGTACGCCTGATCTGAGCGCAGGTACGGAAGAAGTGGCAATTGATGCGCCCGGTTCGGGCGACGGCCTTTCAGGTCGCATTCAGATTGCCGGTTCAACAACTGTTCAGCCTCTGGCTGAAGTCCTGGCAGAAGCCTTCATGGCGGACAACCCGGATGTTATGATCGAAGTTCAGGGCGGCGGTTCAAGCGTAGGCGTCACATCCGCAGGTGAAGGCACCGTCGATATTGGACAAGCCTCCCGGAACGTAAAAGACTCGGAGTTTGAGGCTTTCCCGGGACTGCAGGTTTTTACCATTGCCTATGACGGCATTGCCATTGTGACCAACCCCGATCTTGACCTTCCCACACTCTCGATCGACCAGGTCAAAGCGATCTTCGCAGGTGAAATCGCCAATTATTCTGAAGTTGGCGGGCCGGATGCGGAGATCGTTGTTGTTTCCCGTGAAGAAGGTTCCGGCACCCGGGCAGCTTTTGAGGAACTGGTCATGGAATCCGGTGATACCGAAGCGGTCATCACGGAAAATGCCTTGCTTCAGCAATCCAATGGTCAGGTCCGCACGACAGTTGCTGAAACCCCCAACACCATCGCTTACCTGTCCTTCGGTTTTCTCGATGAAAGCATCAGCACGGTTGCCATTGATGGCGTTGCCCCCACTGTCGCAAATGTGAAAAATGGCTCCTATCCCATCTTCCGCCCGTTGAACATGCTCACCAACGGCGAACCCGGCGAATTAGCCCAGGCGTTTCTGGATTTCATTCTGAGCGAAGCGGGTCAGGCGATTGTTGCCGAAGATTACATCACTGTGACCGATGAAGAGGATCAGGAAGAAGAACCCGCTGCCAGCCTTTCAGGGCAGATCCAGCTTGCCGGTTCAACAACCGTTCAACCTCTGGCTGAAGTCCTGGCGGAAGCCTTCATGGCGGATAACCCGGATGTCATGATCGAAGTCCAGGGCGGTGGTTCCAGCGTGGGTGTCACCTCAGCAGGTGAGGGCACCGTCGATATCGGCAACGCTTCCCGTAACATTAAAGACTCTGAATTCGAGGCTTTCCCGGATTTGCAGGTTTTCACGATTGCCTATGACGGAATTGCCATTGTGACCAATCCCGACCTGGAACTGCCTTCACTGACCGTTGATCAGGTCAAGGCGATTTTCGCCGGCGAGATCACCAACTACTCTGAAGTTGGCGGTCCTGACGCTGAAATCATCGTCGTTTCCCGTGAAGAGGGCTCCGGAACCCGGGCAGCTTTTGAAGAGCTGGTTATGGAATCCGGTGACACCGAAGCAGTGATTTCGGAAAACGCCCTGCTTCAACAGTCCAACGGACAGGTCCGGACGACTATTGCTGAAACCCCCAACACCATCGGTTTCCTGTCTTTCGGTTTCCTCGATGAAAGCATCAACGCTGTGGCGATTGACGGTGTCGCACCAACAGTTGAAAATGTCAAGAATGGTACTTACTCGATCTTCCGCCCGTTGAATATGCTCACCAACGGCAAGCCCGGTGAACTGGCTCAGGCCTTCCTGGATTTCATTCTGGGTGCAGCCGGACAGGAAATTGTGGCTGAAGATTACATTACCGTAAACTAGTGTTTTCCAATACAACCCGCCCATAATATGGAACGGTTAAGATAAAATATGTTGAAGGAGTTCCGTTATAATGGAGCGGACTCCTTCAACATTCAGGAAACGAGCCAATGGCTAATTTGCAATCAAGAACACTTCAAAAACCCCTTTACGCGAGGATCATCACCAGACTGTTGGCGATTATCCTGGGGGTGGCTGCAATCGCAAGTCTGGTTCTCGCGGTTTATTTGTTATTCAATCCGGGTTTAATCGAAGTCAATGAAGACAGCTTGTTGAAACTAAACGCGATCCATTATGCGGTCGGTGCTTTTCTTGCCAGTGGGTTGATCGCCTTGATCGCACAGGGGATGTGGCGGTTCAAGAACTGGGCGCGTGCTTTCCTGTTGTTCGGACTCATCATTTATATACTCTATTATTTCGTCAATATCATCTTTGCGATCTCTTCCAGCATTTTTGCGGGGGAGTCCGTTGTCCCCATGGCGTCCATCCTACAGGTTGTGGGCAAAGGGTTGTTTTACTTTATTCTCAACGCAATCATCCCGGCTGGGTTGATTTTTATTTTGATGAAGATCGACCAGTTTTTCGAGGACAGTTCCCGTCAGCGGGATTATGTGGATAAATCACTCCGCTACATCCTGATGGGGACAGCTTTAAGTTGCATCATTATTGTCTTTCTCATCTTCCTGTTTACAATGACCGAGGCCTGGGACTCCATTGAGGAAATTGGCCTAAAAACAATGCTTTTAGGCACGATCTGGCGCCCTGGTTCGATCATTGGGACGGATCAGGCGCAATTTGGCTTGTTGCCAATGATCGCGGGGTCCATCCTGAGCACCTTCGGTGCCGTCATCATTGGCGTCCCGCTTTCGGTGGGAACGGCGATTCTGCTGGCGGAAGTTGCCCCTCGGGCGGTCCGGGAGACCATCCGTCCAGCGATTGAGCTGCTGGCCGGTATTCCATCGGTTGTTTACGGCTTGTTTGGCATGGTGGTTCTTGCGCCGCTGATCCGGAATATTGACGTGCCGCGCAATACGGGCTTTGGCCTGTTGAACGCGTCCATTATCCTGGCGGTCATGATTATTCCCACGATCACCAATATCGCCGAAGACGCCATCCGGGCGGTTCCCCGTGAGTATAAGGAGGGGTCGCTGGCATTAGGTGGTACCCATTGGCAAACGATTGTGAAGGTGATTCTGCCAGCCGCCAAATCCGGCATCCTCGCAGCCGTCATTCTCGGCATTGGACGGGCGTTGGGTGAGACGATGGCCATGATTATGGTGATTGGTAATTCGATCGCGATGCCTTCACCTCTCACAGACAACCCGCTCACCATTTTCCTCAATACAGCACGAACACTGACCGGTAACATTGCTGTCGAAATCAATTATGCGGCAGGAAATCACCGCTCAGCTTTGTTCTTCACAGGCATCTTGTTGTTCCTGATGATTATGGTTGTGAACAGCACGGCCCGGTTCTTCATGCGATCCAAGCAGGAGTCCTGAATTGACCACTGAAGTTGAATCAATCCTCAGTCAAGCCAAGAATAAACGTCATCTAAAACGGCAGAAAACCATCCAGACCTTTGGGTTCATTCTGGTCTGGGTGTGCGGTGTGCTAGCCGTCGCTGCCGTACTTTGGATCATCGGTTATGTGCTCTCACAGGGACTCCCGGTGATCAACCTGGAATTCCTGACCACACGTCCGGCGGGGGGCGTGTCCGGTGAGGGCGGTATGTCCACGACCATTGTGACCACCCTCTACCTGGTGATCCTGACCATAGTGATTGCCACACCGCTGGGTTTGGGCGCGGCGATTTACCTGGTGGAATATGCCGGTGACGCCTCGCGGGAGAGCAGGTTCATTGCCCTATTGGTCAAAGCCGCGCGGACCGGTGTGGAAATCCTGGCGGGTGTGCCATCGATCATCTTTGGTCTGTTTGGGTTTGCGCTGTTCGTCTCTTATATGAAACTCGGGTTCTCGCTGTTATCAGCCGCGTTGAGCGGCGCGGCCCTGGTCCTGCCAACCATCATCCGCACCAGTGAAGAAGCCTTGCTGACCGTTCCCCGTTCGTATCGCGAAGGGAGCCTGTCCCTTGGGGCGACAAAGGGTTACACGATCTTCAATGTCGTTCTGCCCAGCGCATTGCCTGGCATTGTAACAGGCATCGTCTTGAGCGTTGGCCGGATCATCTCTGAAACGGCGATCTTCTGGGTCACACTGGGTGGAAGTTATCACCTTCCTAAGTCGATTATGAATTCGGGCCGGACCATGGCACTGCATGTCTTTATGCTGGCTTCAGAAACGAGAGCTTTTGATAAAGCCATGGGGACGGCTTCCATCCTGATCATCACGATCATCCTCCTGAACCTGATCATTAATTTCATTTCCCGCCGGCTGACAGCGCGGGTGACCGGGAAGAAATAATCACTCATGTCCATTGAACAAAACCACAGCAAATTTGTCGTCAAGGACCTTGATGTCCAATATGATGATTTCAGGGCACTCAAGGAAGTTACCATCGACATAAGGGCCAATGCCATCACCTCGATCATTGGGCCTTCCGGGTGTGGAAAATCCACTTTCCTGCGTGCCTTTAACCGGATGAACGACCTGATCCCAAATGTTTCCACCCATGGCAGCATCCAAAAGGACGGGATGGATATTTGCGACCATGATATCGTTGAACTGCGAAAATCCGTCGGCATGATCTTCCAGCGCCCCAACCCGTTCCCAAAAACGATCTTTGACAATATCGCTTATGGACCGAGAGCGCATGGCTTGAAGTCCATGACTGATTTGGAAGAAATTGTGGAGCGGAGTCTCCGCCAGGCCGCACTTTGGGATGAGGTGAAAGATACCCTGCATAAGTCCGCACTGGCGATTTCCGGTGGTCAGCAGCAGCGGCTGTGCATTGCCCGGGCTTTGGCTGTTGAGCCGGATGTCCTTCTGATGGATGAGCCTGCCTCCGCACTTGACCCGATTGCAACTTTGAAAATCGAGGAACTGATCCAGAACCTGCGGAAGGACATCACGATCATCATCGTCACCCATAACATGCAGCAGGCGGCCCGCGCGTCAGACTTTACGGTCTTTTTCAATATGGATAAGGATCGAGCGGGTTATTTGGTCGAATTTGGGGAGACTACGAAGGTTTTCACCACGCCGGAAAAGAAATTGACTGAAGACTACATCTCAGGACGCTTCGGATAGTCATCGTTGGCTGATAATGACCCAATTTGTTCCAAAATGGGTAATAACAGCCCGTTTTTGTTACGAGGGATGATTTGGTCCGCTTGAGCAAGGACTGTTGGCCGGGCGGAATCGGGGGCAAAAGAGCGCTTGGCCATTGCGAACAGGGAGAGATCGTTCTCGCCATCGCCGGCAGCAAAGATGGGGCGGTTTTCCAGCGCCAATTCTTTCATCAACTGGAAAAGGGTCGCTCCCTTGGTAACACCCGGGGGATTGAATTCAATAATATAAGGCAGACTGTAAGCTATCTCAGCATTCAAATGCCTGGTCGCTCGACGCATCTTCTCCAACTCATGCGGATCATCATTAAATGCCATGACTTTGATGATCTTATCCGGCAGATCGCCGGAAATTTCACCAACGGCATTAATGTGATGGTCCTTGACGACCTGGTCACCAAAGGTCGTCCGGTTTGCCAGATAAGCCTCTGACACGGTGAAGAAAACAAACTCGGAATCCGGAAATCGGGTGGATAGCTTATATATTTTCTGCCCGGTCTCAGGTGAAAGGGGGATTTCGAGGCAGAGCTGTTCATTTGGGTAATAGGCCACACCACCGTTCATGAATACGCCTGGGATGGGCAGCTTCTGCTCCTGAAAGATCCCATTCAATTGCAGTGCGGGTTTGGCTGAATGCAAAGGACGCCCGGTGGTCAGGATCAGTTGGATCCCGGGTGGTAAATGCTGCAAAATCCGCACGTCGTTGGGATGGACCTGCTCGTTGGCATCGAGAAGGGTCCCATCCATATCCAGACAGAGGATGACCAGAGGTTGGGGAGAAGCTAAGCCCAATACATTTCCCCGTGTTGCTGGGTGATGATCGCTTCTTTGAGAACCGCCAGGGCTTTTACAAGACCTTCTTCCACGGACATCATGGCATCTTCATGCTCAATGGAGATCACATCATCATAACCAACCAGCCGCAGTGCGCTGACGAAATCCTTCCAGAATTTAACATCATGTCCGTAACCAATGGTGCGGAAAGTCCAGGAACGTTCAGCGATCCGGTCATAAGGCTTGTGGTCGTTGCAGCCATTCACACGCACATTGAGCTCGTCCACATAGCAGTCCTTGCCGTGGACGTGATGGATGGCCGGGCCTAATTTGCGGATGGCTGCGATTGGGTCCACGCCGTTCCAGAAGAGATGGCTGGGGTCGAAGTTCGCACCCATAGCCGGTCCAGTGGCGTCGCGCATCCGCAGCATGGTTTCCACGTTGTAGATGAGCATGCCGGGGTGAATTTCGATCCCGATCATGACGCCATGGTCAGCGGCAAAGCTGGTTGCATCCTGCCAATAGGGGATGGCGACTGTGTCCCACTGGTAGTTAAGGATCTCAAGGAAATGAGGCGGCCAGGGACAGGTGACCCAATTTGGCATTTGGTCGCCCTCACAGCCCGCCGGCAGACCGGAAAAGGTATTCACTACGGGGACGCCCAGCATTTCAGCCAGACGGACGGTCTTCCGGAAGAGGGTGTCTGCGTTCTGCGCCACTTTCGGGTCCGGATGGATGGGATTGCCGTGGCAGGACAATGCACTGATGACCATATTTTTTTCAGAGAGCAGCTGCCGATAAGTCTCACGTTCCTTTTCATCTGCCAGCATCCGGTCCAGGTCAATATGAGGGGAGGGCGCATAAGCGCCGGTCCCCAGTTCCACGGCCGTGATCCCCATGCCGTGGACTTTGGCGAGCATTTCAGGAAAGGACAGGTTTTGGTAAAGGGAGGTCAGGACTCCAATGCGCATGGTAATCTCCTTTAGTGCGGCAGGGAACCGAAGAAGTTGGTTTCCTGGCCTTGTGTATCCGTTTGAACGACAAACACATCACCTGCATTCGGTTGATCTTGTAATTCTCTGATGTTGAAGTCGGCCCGGGCGGAGGTGATGAACAACTGGTCGTTTTTCTCTCCGCCAAAACAACAGGAAGTGGGCCTTTGTACGGGTATCATCACCTTCAGGACAGGCGTTCCTTGGGGATCATAGCGGATTATCAGGCGGCCATTCCACTGCGCGCTCCAGATAAACCCTTCCGCATCCACACACAATCCATCAGGGACGATTTCCCGATTGTCATGGCGAAGGTGAACGAAGGTCCGCTGATGTCTGATCCTGCCGGTTTCCAGATCATAATCGAAGGCGAAAATGGATGCCCGGGCGGAGTCGGTGTAATACATGGTCTTGCGGTCGGGGCTCCAACCCAGGCCGTTGGAAATGCCGACCGTGCGCAGGAAGGTATGCTGAGTCCCATCCGGATCCAGCCGGTATAAACCGGCCTCAGATTGTTCGGTATCGATGCTGCCGGCCCAAAACCGCCCGGCAGGGTCCACCTTGCCGTCATTCATCCTGACGCCCTCCCGGTCTGGCAGGGGATTCCACCCGAACTCGGGTTCGGGATCGCCGATATCCCAAAAGGCGAAGCCTTTCCCGGTGGCCAGGACGAAGCCGCCTGATTTCCGAAAGCCAAACGCCCCGATGGTCGTCTGAAAGTGGAAACGTTCCGTTTGGGTCAGGGTGGTATCGGACCGGCAAAGGTTCTGATTGAGGATGTCCACCCAGTAGAGGCGGTTCTCAACGGGGTGCCAGAGGGGGCTTTCACCCAACTGGCAGCGGACTTCGAAAAGGGGTTCGGCGGTGATATGCGCCATAAAAATTACTCCTGTCGCTGAATAACGCAGATGAAACCCAGCGGTTCAGCACCGATATTGGTCAATTGATGAATATCCATCCCTGAGATGAAGATTGAACTCAAGGGATCCAACTCATAAAAATCGTCGTTAATCTGCACTTTGGCTTTGCCGTGCAGGATGACGATGCCATGCTCGTGGGGGTGCTGGTCAAAAAAGGTTTTTTCGCCAACCGGGACGTTGAAATAACGGATAATGAAATTGGGGGCTTCGTCTTCAGGCCCCACCAGAACGTGTTTTATCACGCCGTGAACGATATCCGTGTTAATTTCAAGGGGGGGCACGCCATCCCAGCTAAAATCATGCCGGGAAAGGTCACCTGTAAAACGATGAACTTTGCTCATTAACTCTATTCTCCTGTAATGTATTTGTGATCCATTCATTATAACGCCTAATAATCGGATAGGAAGCCTTCTGGAGGATAGGTATCGCTGGAGCCGTGAGATGAAACATTACGAGATATCTTAGTCACGT
>DPKV01000059.1 GCA_003542325.1 Anaerolineaceae bacterium | reverse complement strand
CGGTCCAGGCCGACGCATTCGACCGCAACCGCCGGGTCGAGGGGCGCATCCCAGCCCTGACGGAAGTGCTGCCGAGCATGCTCCAGGGTTACGACCGCAACCGCGAATCCGCCCTGGCCGCGCTGAGCTGGTTGGACCGGCATTTCGAGGTTAACGCCGCGATAAAAGAAGCGATCCTGGGGTTGTGTGGAGAAGCTGATGCGTAAGATGCGATCCTGTTGTGACCGCATCGGTCTGCGTTCGATGAGGGCAAGCCTTTTCCATTGAATTGACCACGAAGGACACAAAGAGCACAAAGGTCCCCCATACTCTTCCCTTGCGTATCTTCGTGCCCTTTGTGGTAAAAATCAAATTACGCTTTCCTGTAAAACACAATGCCCTGATTAACTGGACAACCTTCTTGTCCCGGCATACACTTATCCCCATGAAACGCGATTACTCTGCCATCCATCCCGAGCTGCGCCTGTTTGCGAGATTCACCCCAAAGGTCACCTACAACCGGCATAATGTCTGGCTGTTCCACCGAATACTGGGCGCAGCCCGTGTGTCCATACCTCCCCGCGACCTCCGTATCCACAATGCGTGGGTTCCCCGCCGGGGAGATCAAACCAGTCTGCGGCTGCGCATCTACCAGCCGGACGCCCTCGCCGCCCCCTCCGGCACCATGCTCTGGCTCCACGGCGGTGGTTATGTGATGGGTACACCCGAACAGGATGACAAACGCTGTGCAGAGTTCGTACGGGAGCTGGGAATGGTTGTCGTTTCTGTCGACTACCGACTCGCCCCAGAAGATCCTTTCCCCGCAGCGCTGGAGGACAGTTACACAGCCCTGACGTGGATGGCATCTCAAGCCCAGCAGTTGGGCATTGATTCGGCGCGGATTGCCGTGGCCGGCGCCAGCGCGGGGGGCGGGCTGGCGGCTGCCCTGGCCCAGCTTGCGCATGACCGCAAGGACATCCAACCCGCCTTTCAACTCCTGATCTTTCCCATGCTGGATGACCGTACGGTCCTGCGTGGGGACGGCGTCAACTGCGCCAATGTGATTTGGAATCAGAAGAGCAACCGCTTTGGCTGGGAATCCTACCTCGGCAAGGCCTGTGGAAACGAAAAGGTGCCGGAATATGGCGCGCCGGCCCGCCGTGAAGACCTCTCAGGACTGCCGCCCGCCTGGATCGGCGTGGGGACGCTGGACCTGTTCCATGACGAATCCCTGGCCTACGCCCAAAGGTTACAGGAGGCCGGTGTTGCCTGTGAGTTTTATCCGGTTCAGGGGGCCTTCCACGGCTTTGATATTTTCAATGCCGGTCTCCCCGTTGTCCGGGGTTTTCGGGAGTCGCAAATTTCGGCCTTATCTCAACTGAGCAGTTCCTCAACTGCCGTCTCAAGACTTTCCCCGCACACGTCGAAATAACGCAGGATTCCTTCCCTATCCGCCAGCCAGAGTGAGGGCTGGGCATCTTTATTATTACCCCCACAAAGAATAAAAGAGTATAAAGGTTTTTCTCGTTATCCCATGTGTACCTTCGTGCCCATTGTGGGAAATAAAGTCGGTGTGCACAAAAGAGGTGCACACCCTACGCCCTTTTTTCTCAAAGGCATTAATCACTTCTTACGCACTGCGCCGGCAACCCACCGCCCCAGCGCCAGCACACCCAGCAGGACCGCGCCAATCAACGCCGACCACGCCACCAGGGGTGTTTCGGCCTGCTTGACCCAAATCCCCACAAACGCCCAAACCAGCACCAGCGGGTAAGCCACTTCCTTCCGCAGGAAGATCATCAGCCCACCCAGCAGCGCCGCCACTGCCAGCATCACCACCGCCCAAATGGGCTCTGAAAGGGGAGAACCCTGCCAACCCAGGCTGTCATACAGCACCTGGGAGACATTCGCCACCGTCGCAACCGTGATCCAGCCGAGGTAAATGCTGAANNCCTCAGTTTCAAATAGATCGCCAGCAGGCTGACCAGCAACCCGGCCATCGCAACCAGTGTCAGCGGGAACTGTTGGTAGTGCCACAGGAAAATCCAGATGGCGTTGAACAGGTTCGCAGCCACGAACAACCCTGCGATCCCATCGATCCGTTCATCCGCCCGTCCTTTGGGTGTCACGCTGTAGATCGTGAACGCCACCAGCGCCAGGTAGATCAAGCCCCAGATCGAAAACACGTACCCGGCCGGGACGAACAGGATCGGGAACCGGTCGGAAATCTCACCGGTCATCACACCATTTAAAGGCAAGGCATTCGCCATGAAATTGACTGCCAGTGTCAGGACCAAAGAAAAAATCATTAACCATCTTTTTGGTTTCATTTTAGTCTCCAATATTTCTTTTGATGTTTACACTTCTATTATAGACAAATTTGACCTTTCAACGCAAATTTGTATAATCTTTAACCCGCCCAAACCCGCTGCAATCCACCCTTCATTTTCTGACCCTTCACCCCCCAGGGCAATCGCAAAGTACACCCAAGGGATTTCTGCATGCGATAGTCAATCAGCAACCCCATCCCCAGCCCTTCCCCTCGGTGAGGGGAAGGGTGCCCAAAGGGCGGGAAGGGGTGATTTTTGGATAATGAAGAGTTCAATACGCTGAAACAAATGACTTTGCGATTGCCTTCACCACCCCCCATCCTCCATTCCCCATCTTTTCCTCACATGTTATAATGCTTAGCGGACAATTTTTGTCTGAAATTCAACTTTTACCCCCTTCCCTCTCAACGAAGATCCAAAACTATCAGGGAAGTGGTGTTTTGAAAGGGTGTTTTATGCTGAAGAAGTCCACATTTCGGTTGGCTGTCTTTCTGGTCGTCGGCGGACTGATCCTGACCGCCTGTACCCCGGGAGCAACCATGCCCGCTGAAGATTTCAAACCCACAGCAGAGTCCACCTCTGAAGTTGGGGTGCCGACCGCTGATAATTCAACCACTGACACAGTGGGGATCAGCCAAACCCGCACGGAAGTTACTCCTGAGCCAACACCCATCCCGATTGTGGATAACCGCCTGCCCCCGGAACAATGGCAGCAGTGGCCGGTCGTCCCGGAACTGACCGGGCGGGAAAAGGAAATCTACCTGCGCGGCCTGAGCCTGGGGAATGACCCGCACAGCTTTTCCAAAGTCGGTGACTGCCAGGCGATTAAAGAGGTCCTGATGGGCATCTATGACCTCAACCGTTATAATCTCACTGAAGCGGACGCCTACCTGCAGGAGACGATTGACAATTTTGCCGGTTCATTCAACCGGGATGGTCAGGGCGTCCGGGGCGGTTTCAACACCGCGGCCGTCCTCTCCCCACTCTGGGCGGACCCCACGGTCTGCCAGGCCGGAGAGAACCCGATCGAATGTGAAGACCGCACCCACAACCCCAGTTTCGTGATCATCAGCCTGGAGGTTTGGTGGGAAGGTCGCACCGTCGAGCGTTATGTAGAGTATATGCGCCAGATCATCGACTTCTATATCGAGCAGGGCGTCGTCCCGATCCTCTCCACCAAGGCCGACAACGTTGAAGGCGACCACCGCATCAACCTGGCGACCGCCCAACTGGCTTATGAATACCATATCCCCCTGTGGAACTTCTGGCTGGCCGTCCAACCCATGCCGAACCACGGAATCGACCCCAACCGGGACGGGTTCCACATCAGCTACGATGCCTGGACCGTCCGTTCCTACACCGCCCTCCAGGCGTTGGATGCCGTTTGGCGCGGCGTACGCGATGACGCAGCGGTCGCCGAAGTCAACCCGGTCGCAACGGTTGAACCGGCGGTTGAGTTCGCCGATATCCAGTTCTCACCCTCCCCTGCTGACGGGCTTCTCTCAGCCGATGCCAGCCGGTTATTTTTCTCCATCGAGCAGCGCCAGGAGGAATTCACGCGATCCGCCGGTGTATTTGCCTATGACCTGGCGGTTCAAACCCTGGTTCAAATCCTGGGAGAAAGCTACCAACTGGAAGATGTGGATACCGGCGGCACCCGGCTCCTCGTTTCAAAAGGCAGCCAGCTCTTCACCGCAGACCTGGAAGGTAACTTGACCTCGATCACAGAGGACCTGACCCTCACCGATCGCAATGCCAGTGCATTCTGGCTGCCGGACGGACTCCGTCTGGTACTTCTGACCGATGAAGATGACCAGCAGGTCTTGTCGCGGGTTGATCCGGTGGGAGGCTCCTGGGAAACCCTCGCCGCAGGTCAGATTACAGGTATGATTAAGCCCACGGATGATTCAACCGTCTACTGGTATGCCGGGCAATGCGCCCCTGATAACGGCTGCGATGCAGACACCCTCTGGCGCACGCAAAATGGAAACAGTGAAGCTTTCGCCGAACTGTCTCAAGCGTCCTTCTCGGGCGATGGCAGCGCCTATTCCTGGGCCGAGAACGCCGAGTCCGACCTCATGATCCTGTATGCCCGCAAAACCGATCAATCCTGGCAGAATTACATCTACCTGCCCGGGAACCGGCTGCTCGATATGGCCTGGGCGCCGCAGGGCAGCCGGCTGGTCATGCTGTCCGCTTTGCGCAGCGACTATACCGGTAAATCATCCGATGCCCGGGTCTTCGTGGTGGAGACCGGCGGGATGTCCTACAACGAATACTATGCCTTCCCCGGCCTGAACCCCTCTGTGGCCTGGTCCCCCGATGGCGGATCGCTGCTGCTGACCTCAACGCTCGCGGCCGATGACGGTTATTCGCTCCAGTTCCGCATCATGAACCTGACTTCGGGCCTCTTTGAAACCCTTGATGAGACCCTGCAAATTGGTTCGTCGGAATTCATCAGCATCAATCATATCTTTTGGATCAAACCATCGTCCAATCCTTAATGGAGGAAGTGTTAAATGAAATTTTCAAAACTTACCCTGATACTGGCCCTTTCGGTGATGCTGCTCCTAAGCCTCGCCGCCTGTGCGGGTGGCGAAGACGCCCCCGCTAAAACCGTTGAACTCTACCAGGAAGCCCTTGTCGCCAAAGACCAGGACCTCCTGATCAACTATGTCTGCGGCGACTGGGAGACCCAGGCACTGCTCGAGCTGGACTCCTTCGTCAGCGTTGAGACCTCCCTGGTTGACCTCGCCTGCCAGACGGTCAGTGAAGACGGCAGCACAGCCAAAGTCGAATGTACCGGCTCCATCTCCGCCACCTATAACGGCGAAGCCCGTGAATTCGACCTCTCCGGCCGCACCTTCATCGTCACCGAAGAAGGCGGCGAATGGCGGCTCTGCGGTTACGAATAGGCCGCTTCCTGGCATGCGCTGGCTGAAAGAACACCTCTTCACGAAGGAGAACCTCTGGGCGCTCCTGCTGTGCCTGTTGATCGCCCTGCTGGTGATTTTCAGTGCGGACCGTTCTCCCCTCTGGATCTATCAGGGCTTCTAAATGTCATTACTCAAGATCCTGGTCTTCATTATTGTTGCCTTATTGATTCGGCTGGTCTTTCCGGGAAAACTGCGCCGCTGGGCTTTGTTGATCGCCTCCGTTCTGGCGATCTTCTGGCTCCAACCCGCGCTATCGATCCGCCAGATGGATTTCTGGTTTCCGGTGGCAACATTGGGGCTGGTCTTCCTGGGCTGGGGGTTGACGGCTGAGCGGGGACAACTGGCTGACCGGGGCAACTGGCTGGCAGCCGGATTGGTTTTCGGGACCGTGGTCCTGGTCGCCCTGACCCGGTTCATCA
This sequence comes from Anaerolineaceae bacterium, assembly GCA_003542325.1. GTDB lineage: Bacteria > Chloroflexota > Anaerolineae > Anaerolineales > Anaerolineaceae > Brevifilum. The sequence continues at coordinate 744 of DPKV01000059.1, read as the reverse complement.
GCCTGAAAGGGCTCATCACAGCCTCCCGTCCCCCGCAGTTCCTGCCGGTGATGATCGCGCTGGTCAGCATCCTCCTCCTGAGCTTCCTCCTGGCCTGGTTCCTGAAGGCCCGTCGCAGCGTGCTGATCGCAGGCATCATCCTCATCCTGCTGATCTTCATTATCCTGAAAAATCCCTCCCTCGCCGCCCTCTCCAGCGCCGGTCTGCGGAGCCTCATGACCCAGGACCCGGCCCTCGCCCAACCCACCGACCTGGGCTGGCTGGGGTTTTCCTATATTGCCTTCCGCCTGATCCACACGTTTTTGGACCGGATCAACGGCCGCCTGAAGGATATCCGCCTGGACGAAGTCCTGATCTTCATGATCTTCTATCCCGCTTTCATGGCCGGGCCGCTGGACAAACTCCAGCGCTTCCGCAAGGACCTGGATAACCCCGGACCGGTTAACGCTGAGGAGCTGTTGCAAAGCGGTAAACGATTGGGGGCCGGCCTCTTCCGCAAGTTCATCCTGGCTGACACCCTCGCCCTGATCGCGCTTTCGGCGGTCAACGTCTCCCAGGTGAAATCGACGGGCTGGATGTGGGTAATGCTGGCGGCGTATTCCTTCCAGCTTTACTTTGATTTTGCCGGTTATACCGATATTGCCATCGGGACAGGCCTGCTGCTGGGCTTCCAGCTCCCGGAAAACTTCAACCACCCCTACCGCCAACCGAACCTGACCCTTTTCTGGAACAACTGGCACATGA
>DPKV01000246.1:999-5528 GCA_003542325.1 Anaerolineaceae bacterium | reverse complement strand
ACCTCAACAAATTGGATGGATGGGTTTCCTGCCGCAAATCTCGAGAGGTCCACCCCAATCCCAACCACAATCCGCACACCGGCATGAATTAGCTCAGGCGTCAAGCTGTCATAAACCAAAACCTGCAACCCGGAGTCACCCGCCAGTGTTTCCACGGCCGATTGAGTCAGGATAATCATCCCGGGATCGGCATCGGGGGCCATCGTTAAAATAACGGCAGGGACCGCAGCAGTCGCTGTCGGCGCTTCCGTTGCCACTTGGGCCTCTGCCTGGGTCGCAGTCACTGAGGTATCCGGCGTTGGCGTACTTTCCGGACGGCATGCGCCAATCCCTGCCAGGACAAATAACCCGATGATGAGTAAAAAATATCTGGATCGATGAAGTTTTTTCATTCTCCCAATTTTACCCCAGTAACAACAAAACAATAAAATACTCTTTCGAGCCAACTGCAATGTTCTCCCCGCACATCTACCTTTACTGCTTCGTGTATTATAATGGAAATATGAGCAAGTTTCACCGCTCACTCCAAATTCATCAAACCCGGAGCTATTCTGTATGAGCCTGCCAAGCAGCGAACCCTTGCCGGATGATATCAATGAACTAACCCCCGCCCGCCAACGGCATCTCAGGCGTATGCCCCGCTCAGCCTCTCCTGCGGAGCGTGACATCCTGATGGAATCATTGCTTTCACTGACAGCGCCCCGGTTGGATTTCTTTTTACTGCTGGTCCTGGGCGCTCTTGCCATATCTGCTGCATTATATTTCAATGAACCCATTTTATTGGTCCTCGCGATCATCCTTTTACCGTTCCTCAGCCCCATTTTCGACCTCGCGTTATTGCCCTCCTCCCTGAAACCTGGAAATGCCGCCAAATCAGTGATCGTCCTTCTTTTCGCCGTCATTGTCTGCTTTGCAACTGGTGCCTTGATCGGCTGGTTTGCCCCGGGAGCAGACTATACCAACCTGGCACTCATCCATATTGCGCGACCTTATTGGCTGGATGCAGTTCTTGTGACGGGCAGCGCTGTCTTTTGCAGCGTGGTCATCCTGCGGCAGGACCGGCTTCCTCGTCTGGCAGGCGCGCTGCTCTCCTACGAAATCCTGATCCCGCTGGCCATGGCCGGTTTTGGTCTGGTCGTAGGCCACCCCCTGTTCTGGCCGGGGGCTTTACTGACAGCTGTTTTATATATCGGTCTGGCACTGGTTGTCAGCATCTTCACCTTTATCATCCTCGGCATCCTGCCGGATTCCCTGACCGGGTGGCTCGTCACCCTCCTCCCCCTTGCCCTGTCTTTGGCGTTGCTGACGGCATCCCTGTTCCTAATTCCCCAAAGTACGCCGCTTCTGCCCGAGCCCACAGCGACTGCAACCCAGGCCCCAAATCAGACTCCATCGCCCAAAGCGGTTGAAGCCACCGCTACCGCCACGGATTACCCCCCAACCGCCACCCTGGTTTTCACACCCACGCAAACATCAGCCGAAACGGAACTCACGGCGACAGTGGGAACAACCACCCCGACATTGGGCACGCCGACCCCAACGGTCACAGCCACCCCCACCATCGCACCGACCGAATCAGTGGGAATTGTCTATGCTGAAAATGGCGCCGTTGTCCGTGAGGGACCCGATTTCAGCAACCCGGTGGTCGCCTATGTCAATCATGGCGAAAGAATCACGATTCTTGGGGAAGCGACTTCGGGGTATACCCTTTGGTATGAAATCGAAAAGAGTACCGGTGAAATTGGCTGGTTGTTAGGTTCCCTGGTAAGGATACCGACACCGTCCCCCTAATTTTCAAAACAGAACACAAAAGAAAAATTTACCCTAAAACCGCCAGGTTTTGTTGTGGTACCGTCATCCGGTCCCCTTCCCGCAACTGGACAGTTGTTGTCGGGTAACGTAGACCGCTTTCAAATTCAGTTTCTTCCCCCAAAGCGACTATTTTTCCTGTTCGTCCCACAGCGGGACCCGCCAGGATGCGGACTCTCTGGCCGGCTGCCAGTTCAACCCGGAACGGCAGTACTTTCTCGGGCTCGCCACCTTCATTAGGAAAGAGAACCTCCGGCCGCTCCCCCTGCCACAGGTCTGTGGGAGAGGCATTTATGCTGGCGACCGTCCCAATCCGTGAAACAGAGAACTCCCAACTTACCGGATCGACAGGCTGCTGCTCAAATCCCTGCAGCACGACCACGGGTTGGTCCCAGGACGTTGCCAATGGGATCAGCCCAGGAGCCAGCGTGCCGCAGATCAAGCCCGCCATACCAACGGCCATAATTTTTTCCAGTAAATCCACGTTATTGCAATGCTCAATGGCGAGAACATTACCGGGCAGGAGTGATTCTCTGATCTGGTCTGTGCCAGCGCTTTCACCGTCAGAAATTACGGAGGGCATACTTAGGGGCCCGCTCCCGCAGCGGCCATTGCCCCAAACACCCTGCACCAGCCCGCCTTCCGCCTGCAAACAGACCCCCAACTCGGGGAACACATCCGTAACAATACCGGCCAATCCAGCCTGCACCTGCACAATGGTTGTGTCTGTACCCAGCAGCACCTTACCCCGGCTTACATCGATCAGGGTCCCATCTTCAGGGGCACGCAGCACCCGGGAGACAGTGCCCTCACGTTGAGCGATCAGGTCACCCTTCTTTAAAATGTCCCCCGGTTTACTAAGCATACACTCCTTGATTTCCTCTTCGGATAATCCCAACCCCCGGCAACCGTCCAGGGAGACCGTTTTGGCCGGCAGAATCGCTTCAGCAACCACATCCTGGGCTTGAACGGGATCGCCAAGAGAAACCAGCACCCGTCCCATCAGCGGTAAAAGGCGTGTCCGCTGAATCAGCGTATGAGGAGAAACCTGAAAAACATCCGCCAGCATGGTCACTTTACCACTTTCATCATTCACCTGCACCCAACGTCCACCCCCAACGTTGGCGTTGAGCTACCCGTTCAGCTGGATCAGATAACACAGGGAGCGGTCGTCCGCGGGCATCCACAACAACGCCCAGCGTGCCGCCGGTCACCTTCAGCCGCCCACCCAATCCCGGTTCTCCAAAGCCGACATCCGTCCCCTGTTCCGGTTTTAGAACCAATACCACCGGCTCGTCCACCTGGATCACCACCCGCCGAAGTGTTCCCTGCTGAATATCCACAGAGAAATCCCCGCCTGCCGCTTTGATCACCTGCAAGGTCAGGATCTTTTCACCTTCGGCTGCCGGGCTGGTTGCTGTGATAACCGTCCCCAGATTCTGGAAAGCATCCGTTTCAAGCAGGTGAATGGGTAGAATGGGAAAAGTCTCACCCACCAAACCCAGCAAAGGTAAAATCTGGAACCGGTCCATCACCATTGTTGTTACACCTTTAGGCTGCAATCCATCCAGAAGCATCAGCATGACCTGACCCGGGAGCGGTGCCCGGTCAAGGACTTCGCCGCTGGCAATGATCGGCTCAAAATGACCCCGCCAACCCTCCTTTGGATCAAAAGGTGCGGAGGCATAATCACTGGACAAGCGTAAACAGGCAAGTTGCAGCCGATGACGGGCAAAAGCCTGTTCAAAAGCCAGTTCCACCGGTGTTGACGGCACCAGTCCCGGATTCAACACCTTACGATAGAAATAATTGGACAGGGCTTCGCGACTGAGGTTTTCAGGCATCCAGTGATAAATGGCGTCAATCCAATCTTCCCGGTCTGATCCTTTCAAACCAGGTTCGGAACACTGCCTGACAGACAGGTGATCCCCATCCAACCCCACCGCCAGGGCAGCCGATTCAGCGCCCAGGTTCACGGCCATCACACCGTGGGGTTGATCTTTTTCTGTATTCGCACCCATCGGACGGCTCAGGAACCGCAGCATCCGGTTGACTCCAAAATCGCCGCACATCACCTGGTCATCCGTCAGGGCCGCCAGTTCCCTCAACCCCGGCACAGCATCCATCCAGTGATTGACAATCAATTTATTCAAAACAGCTTGCGCCGGGAGAAGGTCATAGCGGCCCGCTTCCGGCAGGAGGTTCGCAGTGAGAAACAGCGTCGTAAGCGGTTCCAACCTGCGCCGAGCCATCTCCCATAAGGCGGGATTCCCTGCGAAGATAATGACCGGCCGGTCATTNNNNCCTGTCATCAGGACCAATTCCGGCTGCGCACTGATGATCCGATCCACAAGCGCACTTTCATCTCCCATGTCACCCAGGCCAAACAAACCCACCAGGTCGAGCGGGAGTGAATCCACCAACGCCTGCCCTGCCCGTAAAGAATTGGCCTCGGTCAACCCCGTGACCACCGTTCGCATTGCCGGTCCGGTTGAAACCGTTATGGCGATCCGATCCAGGCCTGATCCATCTGCGCGGACCGGTTGAATGGGACTGCCGTTCTTATTCAGCAATTTTCGGTTGCAGCGTTTTTCAAGCGCGTTGATCGCCGCTCCAACCCCTTCCCCAGGATGCAGGTCTGCACCTGCGGTGGTTTGCGCCACGCCCTGACCCAAAAGACGGTATCGCCCCCCTGCAACCCCGAAAAGCGTTGCCCGGGT
>DPKV01000246.1:0-943 GCA_003542325.1 Anaerolineaceae bacterium | reverse complement strand
AACACCCCAGCAAAGACAGCCCCGAGAACGATTCCCAGGAAGACCTGTCCGATTTTGCTCAGACCCTCCAGTACAACCGGCCGCTTGTGTTCATCTTCAATTTTCTTCGGTTTCAACTTCCCGCCGAAATGGAAGTAACTCAACACACTTACCGTTCCCAACAGCATCACGAACGCATCTGCAATCCGCAGCCAGGTTTGTTCGGGGACGGTGTACCAATGAGCCGGATCAAAACCCTCGATGACAGCCTGGGCCTGGGGAACAAGCGTCCCAAAGACCGCCCCGCCAATTGCGAAAGCAGCGGTCAGGCCTACCAGAAAGGCCAATGGGATTCGAGCGAGGCTTGAAAGTTTTGGGATCTGTCCGAGCAGCAACAGGAGCGCGAAAACAGCGGGAATGACCAACCAAAGCACGCCCGGCCAGTTCCCCGTTGCGAGAGGCTGCACCAGATGCGGCCAGAGAACCTGGTTGATTAACAACACCGTCAGGTAACCGGCTGTCAAGCCAACAAAGAGATAAACTGCCAGACGGAAGAGGAAGTTATCCCCAATGAGGTAACTTAAAACCATCACCGTGAGCAGGAAGCCCACAACCGTCCAGACGAGGGTACCCGGGTTCATAGCCCACCCCGCTTTGCGCTATGACGGCGGCCGCCCGAGCCCGCAAGCGCGCCAAAGGCCAGGCCGCCGATCATGACCAGGATACCGACCTGATAAGCCTGCCAAATCGTCGTTGCAGCACCTTTTTCCCCCAGACTGGCTTCCACAGCGACCGCCTCGGTCAATCCCGAGACCATGCCATCGACCTGCCCGGATTCAAGATATGGCTGGAGGAGCGGTCCGGCCTGAGCCGTCACCAGCAGGTTCAGCGAAGTCTCAGGCGCAAGGGCATGCCATTGTTCCACCCAACCCTGGGCTGATTCAAATTGATCCGAAAGGACCAG
>DPKV01000096.1 GCA_003542325.1 Anaerolineaceae bacterium | reverse complement strand
ACCGTCTCGATGCGGCTGCGGTTAATCACATCATCTTGAATGACCACATGCGGATGGGTTACCCCAGGATCCGACCCGGCCGGTTCCTTCAACGCTACCCAGTAAACGTCACCCTGATTGACAACCATTATATTCTCCGTCCATTTGTGCTGCTGCTACGACCCGGTAAAAAAGCCCTCAGACCCGGACGGTATACTATTCCAAATCGGAGTAAGTGATCCCGAAGAAGGTACCATTTTCAGAAGCTGGGCATCAGAATCCCTTTTTGGCGGAGAATCCCGCCAAATCCGCATCAGCCAGGGTTGGGCGCTTTTTAAGGCGTACTAATCCATACTTGACGATCAAAACCTACAACCAGTCCGCGTTTCAGTATTCTCATTGACCTTGAAACACAATAGCAATCTGATCATCTATGATAAAGCGGGGTGGTGTTCTGTCAAAATCCCATCGGACATGTGCCAGACTTTGTCTGAACGCTCGGCAATGCCGGGGTCATGGGTGACGATAATGACACAATACCCCCGTTCATGCGCCAGCCCTCCAAGGATTTCGATCAGTTTATCGCCATTGGCCTTATCCAGGTTTCCGGTGGGTTCATCGGCTAACAGGACTTGGGCACCCGTTGCCAGGCTTCGAGCGACGGCAACGCGCTGCTGCTCCCCGCCGGAGAGATTGGCCGGATAGCGTATGTATTTGTCCTCCGTGATCCCTACAGAAGCTAATAAGGCTTTGCCTCTTTCCGGGGTTTCATCCCTTGGAATGCCATTAAGCTGCATGGGGAAACAGACATTTTCCAGGGCGGTCAAAAGGGGAAAAAGATGGAAGGCTTGGAAAATCATCGATACCCGCTCGCGGCGGTATTGATCCAGATCCAGATCGCTAAGCGGCTCATCGTCGATGCGGATTTGTCCCTGGCTGGGTTGGTCAAGACCCGCCAGGAGAGAGAGCAGCGTCGTTTTGCCGCTGCCCGAAGGCCCAATGACCGCGTTCAACTTGCCGCCTTCGAACCGGCAGGTCACTCCGTTGACCACCTGACGGTCACCGTGTTTGTATTGATAACACACGTTTTCCAACAGTAGTTCAGGCATGATTCTTTCCTTATTCTTTGACTTGCAAGAGATCGATTGGCGTTTTATTGCTGACCAGGATGGCGCCGGCCACCGAACCGGCCAACGCTCCTGCCAGATACAGGCCAGCGTCGGCCAACATTGCGCCAACCGGCACAAGACTTGATGCCATCCACAAAAAGCGAGAGATTCCCAGGCCGATGAGCACCCCGATGACGGAAAGGAATAAAGACTCACTGAGCAACGCCAGCCGGACAGCGGTTTGGGGAGTTCCCAGCACGCGTAGAATGGCAGCTTCTCGGGCCGCTTGCAGCAGGATCAGGAAACACAGCCCGACGCCAATCAAGACCGACACGACAACTATGATTGGATGGAGCATCCTGAGCAGGGATAGATTCTTCTCCAGTTGGGTAATCACGACCGCTAACTCCTCGTCCCAAATTGTAAAGCGGAATTTGCCCGTGTAAACTTTCATGACATTTTCCATCTCCGCGCGCAATTGTGGCAGCTCTCGATTTTTCTTTGGATCGAGGACAAAATGCGCCATCGTGAATTGGGTAAGGGTTCCTTCCATCGATTTCAGGGTGGAGATGGGGAGTAATATATAATCTCCTCCCCTTGGAATATAAGTGGAATAAAAGGTGCTGCCTGTCAAGCCTGAGTATTGTCCAGCGATGATGCAAGTGTAAGTACGGTTGGATCTATCGGTGATCCGAACCGTCTCTCCAACATTAACCTGCCATTGGGCGAGCAGGCTTGCCGGGAAGATGGCGGGGAGTCCTTTTTCCCGGATCTCTTCCAGAGTCTGTGGCTGTGTGAAGAGGTTTATGTCCCATCCAGGCGCAAAAACGAGCGAATCCGGGTCTGCCAGTCCTGAATGGAGCGCTTCAGGATTATCATAGGCATATACCCGGAATGCTCCAGGAAATTTGTTTTGGGGATCATTTGTTTCGATTTTGCTCCAGACGGACTCAGCTTCAAGAACACTCTCTTTCACGAAGCCGCTGTTCAGTACGCTGTCGATTGCCCGCCGGGATATAAAGGTGGTTCCTCCTGTTGAGGATGTTGTGGAACTGGTTTGTAATATGTCAGCTTCAATCACGGTCGTATCGTAGAGTCGATCAATTTCCATTTGACTGCGCTCCATGGTCTGCCGGATCCAGCCCAGGGCCAGCATAAAGCCCAAGGCGATGGCAAGGGTCAAAATGGATTTGAGCCTGGAGCGCATTCCGTGACGGATCACGTACCAACTCAAGGAGAAAGGATTGTATTTTCTCCGCGCAACAAGATCGGCTCTGTTCACGGCCGGTTCCGGTTTTATGCTTTCATCCTGATCAACCGCTCTGGCCGGGCTTGATGATAAGGATGAAAGGGGCTGGCTGAGCGGGCGGGTTTCGGTGCGTTTTTGCCTGGCTGCCGGCCGGGCGGTTTGGCCTTGAAGCAGTTCGTAAATGGGTTTTCTGGAGATGGAAAACGCACCCAGCCATGAAAACATTGCCAGGACGAAAAAAACGGCCAGGCATAAGCCAGCCAGGATGAGGGGACTGAGGCCTGTGGAAGTAGAGGCCCCGGCCGGCATCGGGAGGCTGGACAGGGTGGCTTTGGCCTGATCCAGGGCATAATTCCAGGCTGGCAGGCTACCAACGATGATCCCAAGCCCGCCCAACCAAAGCAGGGGAAGGACCAACTGCGTGTTGGCTTGCTTTGCGGGCACGCCCAGTGCTCTTAAAATCGCATAGTCCCGTTTGCGCTGCATCTGGTATAGAAAGGCCGCCAGGATAAGGGCGACAACCATCAATAGGCCAAAGACCAGCAGTTCCGCTGCTAAGGAGCGGCGGATGGGATCTACCGCCGCCCAATAAGCCGCTCCGTTGTTTTCAAGAAAAGTCAGCTTGATACCCAATTCCTCGAGGGGGGCTTTGTACGCTTGCACGAACCCGGCTTCATGGCGCGAGGAGTCGAGAACAAAACTGTACTCGTCGTCCAACCTAAATTGGTGGTCTTGCGTTATCGATGTAAAGCCTGGCGGCAAGCTGTTTGCTGGAATAAAGGCATAAATAGGGGAAGGTGTCGTCTTATCATATACCCCAACGATTGTGAATGTATTCCGGTAGGTCGGGTAGTTTCTCCAGTTAACTGAATCCAAACCATCTCGGATATAACCTAAAAAGGTGTCTTTCAGCGGTCGGAAGGTGAGTTGAATTTCATCGCCAAGTTTGAAGCCTCGCATGGTTGCGAAGTCCTCCGTCACCACGATCACTTTATTCCCGTCGAGATTATCCTGACGATTCAGCCAGCGTCCTTCGGTCAGGAAATAGAAGCGGGAAGCTTCCTGCGTCCTCGGCATGGCGCTCATATCCGCGGTGGCGATGATATTTAGGGTATGCAGGTTTTCGTTTAATATATCGATCTTATTCTTGATGGGTGCCATTGCAGGGTCACTGAAATCAATGCTGGCCCCATTCGCTATTGGGATATACCAAAGCTGCTCATCATCCAGCGGTATGATCTGAAGAATGGAGTTGTATGGGCTATCCCAGGGGAAAAATTTTTGACCGGGATCTTCCCAACAGCGGATTAAATATCTTTGGCCGATTTCTATGTTCTGGATGATTGGAATGGCTGCTTCGTTCCCCTCGAACATAAAAAGAATCCCTTTCAATTGGCTTTGCTTGGCATTCTCCGGGTAGCCTGCTAAAACGATGTCGATCTTAAATTTGAGATAATACCCAATCGTTTTCTTTTGCTCATCCTGTGCATCCTCTTTCTGGATCAGTTCACCCATAAACCATATATCAGTAGTGTGGACATTCACGTAGACATTAAGTTTTTGCGTAAGATCAGTACTGTTTGACCATTTAAAGATATCATTCGCATTATATGTTTGCGGCATGACACCTGAAACCACCTGTCGCTGGTCGCCATAAGCGAAATAAGGGCTGGTTTCGATCAACTCGATCCCGGCGGAAATATCCCCTGATTGAGGGTTTTCCATATTTTCCAGTATGCCAATAGAGCGGTAGTAGCTGCCCAGCACCCCTGTTTCGCGTTGCACCAGGATGAAACCAACGGCTTTCGTCATGAAGCCAAATGTAATTAACCCAAACAAGGTCAATAATAAGAAAGACCTGAATGGTTGGCGAAGACTGGAGATTAAGGGAATATTCGTTTTCATGAAGAAGTAACGCCTCCTCACTTTTTACTCGCCATTTTACCGCTCAACAACTTATGGCCGGTCTTGTCCTATCGCTTTTGATCTTTCGCAACAT
>DPKV01000203.1 GCA_003542325.1 Anaerolineaceae bacterium | reverse complement strand
ATGAGATGGATGGCTTTATCAGCAGAGACAATGATGAAGTCATTGACCAAATCAACCTGGAAACCGAGCCGGAAGACGAAGAGCCGCCTTTGGATGAGCTGCCAGGCGAGGAACTGCAACCGCCGGCACCCGTCCAACAGGAGATACCGCCGGAACCATCTGCTCTCCCTCAGAACAACACCCCGGCCAGCTATGCCACCCATGTCTCACCGGGCGGCACGATCCCGGTGATCACTTCAAGAGCAAACCTGGCCAACCCATCTCGCAGCATTTCTCAACCGGGTCACACCCTGCAACAGAACCAGGTCAGAGAAGACCCCACAGTTCGATACCACATGTTGAGAGCATCCATTCAACAACCGGATCCCCTTCCCAGCTCCGACCAGAAGCCTCGTTGCATCACGATCACGATTGAATCCTGCGGCAATAAGGATCAGGATGTCCGGCGGATCAAGCGGCTGCATGACATTCTCATCTCCCGGCCCGGGCGTGATAAGTTTGCCTTCCAGGTCTGTGAAAATGGTTGGCGATATCAGATCGACTTTCCTAATGTCACCACCGGCCTGACAGACCCCTTGGTCAGTCAATTGATGAATCTCATTGGGTCTCAAAATATTGATATTGCTCACCTTGGGTGAATACCTCTCTGACCCAAGATCAATCCTCAAACATCACCCCTTCCACCCTTCAAGGGTCAATTCTGGTAGAATCCATGGATAAAGCTTTGAATCGATTGGATAGGATATGTCGCGCATCAACATCGACTTGAACCCAACAAACCTCATCACCGTGGATGCCATTGGGAAGCCCGGTGACCGGATTTTCTATCTTCAGGGAAAAAACAGCGAACAGGTGATCACTTTGCTGGTGGAAAAATACCAGATCCAAACCCTGGCTCTCGCCATTGAAAACCTGATGACGGAACTCCGGGAAAAAATGCCTGACCTGACCGAGGCATCTCCAAACTTCAAAGAAGAGGAAATGACCCTGGAACCGCCTCTGGACCCACTCTTCCGTGTCGGTGAATTAAGCCTGGGGTACGAACCCGATAAGGACCTGCTGGTACTGATTGCCAAAGAAATCCCAATGGAAGACCCTGATGTCAAAGCTGAAGACTTGAGCGAGGCGCGCTTCTGGTGCTCCCGTTCTCAACTTTGGGCGCTGGGCAGGTGGGGAATCGAACTTGCCAGCCGGGGCCGCCCTGTTTGGCCTTCCACCGGTGAACCGATCCTTCCCCCGGGCCAGTTCTCACCCAAAAACAACGGGCATAAAACCACACCCTGAAAACAATATGAAAAAAGACACCGCTTGGATTCTGGAAGCGTTGCAACAGGGGACCTTCGATCTGGAAGGCCAATTCATCTATGGCTCAAACTATACTTTTATGGTGAATTGCCGTTTTGAGGGCGAAACCTTTAAGGCCGTCTATAAACCCGCCAGGGGGGAACGTCCCCTCTGGGATTTCCCAAGCCAAACCCTCGCCCGGCGTGAGGTCGCTGCCTATCTTATCAGTGAAGCTCTGGAGTGGTCACTTGTGCCGCCCACCGTTTACCGCCTTGAAGAATCGCCGATGGGGCCGGGCTCCGCCCAGTTGTTCATTGAACACGACCCTGACCATCATTACTTTAATTTTACGGAACAGGAACGCCACCACCTCCCGGCTGTAATGTTGTTTGACCTGCTGATCAATAACGCAGATCGGAAGGCGGGGCATTTATTAATCGACCCGGAAGGCGCACTCTGGCTGATCGACCACGGTTTGTGTTTTCATGTCGAAGACAAGCTGCGCACCGTGATCTGGGATTTCGCCGGTGAGCCAATTCCAGCGAGGTTGAAATCAGACCTTGATCGCCTGATCTCCCAACTGGATAACGACAAGACGTTGAAGGCGGCCCTGACCTCCCATCTCCTGCCGGATGAAATCCAGGCCATGCGTATCCGGACCCGTGACCTCTTGGAAAGCGGAGCCTTCCCCCTTCCACCGGAAGACAGGCGAGCTTATCCCTGGCCGTTGGTATAATGGAAAGACAATGACCGTACAATCTCAACCCCTGCTGATCCATAACGCGTCCCAACTCCTGACCCTGGCGGGCGGCCCACGCCGTGGTCACCGGCTGGGTGACCTGGACATCATCGAGAACGGCGCCGTGATGGTTCAAAACGGCTTTATCCAGGCCGTCGGGGATAGCGAAGCGCTTCTCATGCAATATCCTGATGGTTCAGCCTTTGATGCCGGACAGCACGTCGTTATGCCGGGCTTTGTCGACCCCCACACGCATCTGCTCTGGGCGGGAGACCGGGCGGCAGAGTTTGAAATGCGCCTGGAAGGGAAAACCTACATGGAGATCATGGCGGCGGGCGGCGGCATCAACAGCACCGTTCGCGCCACCCGGACCGCGTCCATGGATGATCTCATTGGACAAACTCGACAGCGGCTCTGGCAGGCCTTTTCGTATGGCACCACCACCGCGGAAGTAAAAACCGGTTACGGCCTGGAATTGGAATCGGAACTCCGGCAGCTTGAAGCCATCCTGCATTTAAATAATCAGGTTCCTTTGGAACTTGCCCCGACTTTCCTCGGTGCACATGCTGTCCCTCCCGAATTCGAGGGACGGACGGATGCTTATACAGACCTCGTTTGCAGGGAGATGCTTCCCGCTGTGTATGACTGGTGGCAGATTCACGCCGGCGGGCAAATGCTGCCCTTTGTGGATGTGTTCTGCGAGCGGGGAGCATTTGACCTGGCACAATCCCGCAGAATCCTGGAGACTGCCAAAGCCCTGGGATTCCCGTTGAAGATCCACGCGGATGAGTTTGAGAACCTGGGCGGCGCATCGCTGGCAGCCAAACTCGGCGCTACATCAGCCGATCACCTGGTGAAGACTTCGCCGGCAGATATCAGGGCATTGGCCGAATCGGACACCGTGGCGGTATCACTGCCAGGAACTCCCTTTGGATTGAATGAATCAGAATACACACCCGCCGCACAGATCATTGCCGCTGATGGGTTGCTGGCGCTGGCTACCGACACCAATCCCGGCACTTCCTGGTGTGAATCGATGCAATTCATTCTCGCCCTGGCCTGCCGGAAAATGAGAATGACGCCGGCGCAGGCGATCGCCGCCGCAACCATCAATGCTGCCGCAGCCATCCGGCGAGATACTCAGATCGGATCCCTGGAACCCGGAAAACAGGCGGATTTGTTGATCCTTTCTGTGGGCGATTACCGCCACCTTGGTTATCGTTTCGGCACCAATCTTGTTGCCTATGTCATCAAGCAAGGCAGGGTCTTCCCAATCCGCTAAACCTGCCAAGTAAACTCATGTAATAACGGATAAATTTTTATGATTGAATCCCTGCCAAACCTCCCCTATCTCCTTGCAGGCATCGCCCTGGTCGGTATTGCCCTGTTTGCCCTGCGCGGGGTCATTAAAGTCGCCTGGAAAGTGCTGCGAATAATCCTGATCATATTGGGCATCCTTGCCATCGCCGGTGTTTTCTTTGGCTACCTTGACCTTACCCTCTGACGAAAGCGCGCATGAACTCACCCCTTTTGGAACCCATCACAATCGAAGAAGCTCGGACCTGGTACCAGGACGCTGATCCCGTCCATGATTTCGACCATGTTCTCAGGGTCTACCGCATTGCGGAGCGGTTGGCGGTTGCGGAAGGTGCAGACCTGGAAATCGTCCGGGCCGCAGCCCTTCTGCACGATTCGGTCGGCAGTGCACCCGGCGGCGAGGGCAGCGCCCGCGCCGAACACCACATCGCCTCAGCGGAATTCGCCGGGGAGGTGCTGACCCAAAAAGGCTGGCCTGAGGATCGAATCAGGGCTGTCCAGCACTGCATCAGGGGGCATCGCTTCCGCGGAAAGGAAGATAAA